>JAWCQO010000003.1:0-91695 GCA_038869735.1 Candidatus Anstonellales archaeon
AAAAAAAGAGAAGAAAGAATAAAAAAGCAAAAATAAAAAAGCACCGGTCTAGAGGCCTCTCTTTATTCCCCCCATCACTTCTTTTTCGCCGTTCCACTTCGTGTTCTTTCCGCCATTTTTCCATCATACCGCTACAATTGCCCCTAAAAATCACTTCTTTTTCGTCTCTTCACTCTCTTTAACAACAAACCAACCGAATAATCACACAACCAGATAGAACTCCATCACTTCTTTTTCGCCTTTTTATTTTTCATGTCTATAACTTCTCTTATAATTTCCTTCATTAAATCTAGTGTTCTGAGGCCTTCCACCGTCTCCCTCAAGTGGAAGGGGTCCAACCTACCGGCCTTTACAAGCTCATCAACCATTACAAGCGCCATCAGGTTGAGTTCCTCTGGTGTTTTGCCTATCAACATACTTTTGTTTTCCAGGCCCCAAACCCAAAACTTAAGCCGCAACAAATAAGCCTCTTTCATGCTTTCACCAGTTGCAAAAAATATGTTTTTGATATTAGGGTCAAACTCAATAAGACAATCGATGAGTTCTACATCCTTGTTGTTCTTTGTTATCTTACTCTTCTTTACAAGCTGATGATAAGCCCACACGACCTCATAATCATACCACCTATACAAAGCCTCCATCTTATGAAAATCAGTAGGCATACTCTCTATTTCATTTAGCCTTTTTTGCATTATATTGACATCAAGGAGCTCTTCAGGGGACTTAATGCTTAGTTGATAAGTGATGGGCGAATAATACTCGTGTATCTTTGCTTCAAGCTCTTTTTCAAACCACTCTGGTATTGCCTTCTTGCCTTTGTCCTTCTTGCCTTTGTCCCTCTCGCCTTTGCTTTCGATTCTGTGCCTGTTTTCACAAGCCCAGAGACAGACCTTCAACATTGCAGCCCTTTCCCTTCTCCAACTTGGCCAGTCAATCTTAAGGAACATAATCCTCTCAATTTCTTCAGCTGAGTAGAACTCCTTCGTCCGAGCCACATCTGAACAGAATCCTATCCTTTCATCCAGCTTTTGAAGTACAAGGTCAATGACAGGGTCCCTGCGTCTTATTGCAGATTGATATAGAGTGTAACCCCACCCCAAATCATAAAGGTCAAAACAATACAGCGCATAGTGTTCCTTTTTTCTAAAAAAATCACTCATCTCTTCAAAATACCAACTTATGGGCCAGTCCTTTTTCATTACATCTTTTATATAGCTTCCTGCCTTTTCAATTGAATCTGCTTCTGCTTCAAGACGGGCTATTTCTCTTTTAAGGCTATCCGGGCTGGTTAAGAATTTTAGAAGATAATCCTCTATCTTCTTTATTCCCTCCTTTTTGCTTTCATCCAAAAGATTTGAGATTACCTTAGCATCTGCATACTTCTTTGAACAGCCAACACTTCCAAAGATAATTAAAGAAGCAGCAATTCCAGCTACCGCAGTTTTTCCTGCGCTTCTGAGCACTTTTTCAAACTTTCTTTTAAAATAGCTTTTGTTTGATTGAAGGTTGGGATTGAACTGGCTTTTTCCATGTTGGAGATTTTGGAATGCCACCATAGCTCTATATTATAAGGATAACGTATTTTAAATCTTTCTATAACAGGTGATGAGAGCATAATGGAGATTTGGATGGAGTTATGCTTTTTGGGCCTTCAAATATCTTGCTCTTAGATTAAAGATAAAGGCAGAATCGAAATTGGCTTGGAGTGCCAGAAGATTAGAAGATTTATTATGTCCACTGACAGTAGGTTTTTTATTTCTAAATTTAAAAGCCATTATTGTATGAAGATAAAAAACCTTCTCTTTATCTCTCTTTTTCTTGTTTCTCTAATCTTTTCATTAAATCGTTCTGATCCATGTTTTGTGCCTGACGTTCCGACAAAGATAATTCCGATTCTTGATACGGACAACGGCAGGTTAAGCCTGCAAGTGGTAACTGAAAAACGGGATCAGCAGGGAAGGGTTTCTTATGAGTGGTTTTCTCCAAATGACAGCGTGAGGGCAACAATCTTTATCTACCACAACAAAATAAATTCCGCTGACGGAATTACGCAGGACGATTTGATTTGGAGAGTTGAAACTGATTATTATGGATTTGTTTCTCTTCCTCTTGGAGAAAGAATAAATTTTGACAGCTCAAAGGCGTCAACCTACACTTTCGTTTATTGCTATGGCTTTACAGAGCCAAAAAGGCTTGCAAAATGCCTCTATCTTCCAGACCGAAATAAAAACCCTATAGAGGAGATAAATTATGCGGATATAGCAATTATATACGGTTTTGACTCTTCAGGGAATCAGATGACTCAAGGTTCGCCTCCTTCCTGTGACTTGCCAGATTCTTGCGCTGGAAATCTTGATTCTCTTGCCTCTACATATGCAAAATGGAGTTATGAACCTCCGAGAAAGGAATTTAATCTTGGGGTTTGCATGATGGTTTCAATCCTACTCTCGCTTCTTTTAGGAGCTATGTTTATGAGAGGGGAAGACCCCCTTAGGTTCTGGGACATTACTACTACACGATTTTCAAGGGGAAGAGCCTATCAGATGAGATTGAGGTCAAAACTGGACCAGACTCAGGCGATTGTCGGAGCTGCTCTTCAGGTCAGCGGAGCAACCGAAATCGTGAAGGGCCACGCTGTTAAAGGATTGAAAAAGATGGTTGGCTCGTTTGGAGATATTTCTAAAATATCTGAGAAGGCTAGTAGGGTTTCTCAACGCGCACCGGGACAACAAACAAGTGGAGGCTCTGATGGAGGGGGTTCTCAACCCGAAGGGGAGGGACAAACAATAAATGGAGGCTCTAAGATAGGGGGTTCTAAACTCGAACAGCGACAATCAAGACCATTCACTGAATGGATGAGCAAGCCTTATTCAGGCTCAGGACAGTTGATTACTTTCTCTCTTCTTAGAGCCGGAGTTAATTTATTAAGAGGAGATAAGAAGAAGGCAAAAGATATCATTAAGGATGCATTTACCAGTAAAACGCCGACAGCAAAAGAGACACTAACTCTTGTTTTTGATAGATTATGGGGCAGAATTCAACCTGAGCTAAGTGCTTGGATTGCTATGAATACGACTGGAAAAGATAGCGGCATCGGATTTATGCTGAGCAATCTTGCTGCGGAGGTGGGCACAGGAGTCATCGATCGTGAAACTATAACGCTTGCAGCCAATATTGCTTTTCTAAGTGAAGAGAATATAAAAATAATGGAGATAAAGTCCGAAAACGCAAAAAACGAGTTAGAAAAGAAGGGCTTGGTAGGTGCATTTAATAAAGCTAAGGAGATGCTGACGGATCCTGCTAGGTCTTTTGATGTTGATGATGTAATCAATGAACTCGAAAAGGATGGTTTGAGTAAGGAGGATGCGATACTGGTGACGGCAATTGCTTTGGTAGATATCGTTCTAACAGCAATAGGAAATCAGGACGAAGGAATCAGGTATAAGAAAGAGAACCTTGAGAAGGTAGGAATAGCGCTTAAAAAAATTGATGACGAAGCTAAAAAGATTAGAGAAGAGATAAATAAGAGTCTAGATAATGTTAACTTCGATAGCATTTTGAAAAGTACGGAAGACCTCTTAAAGGCGACACGCGAAGTAGTCGGGGACAGGTATTTGGAGGTACTTAAATTAGTTAAGGTGCGCGACCAACAAAGCCTTGAAGTGACTGAAAAGAAAATCAAAAGTGAAGAAGAACAACAAAATGTAAGAGAGGAAAAGAAAGAAGAAGACACTATTCCTTACCTCATAAGGGCAATATCGATACTTAGAGAAAGGAGTGAGTTTATAAGGCAACACCATAAGGAAATAAAAAAGTGGATGGGCATAAATCTTGCAGATGAAGATACGCTAAGAGCTGTTGAGGGCATTGATGAGTATTTGCCGGAAGGAAGACAAGTCTTGCTTGGTAGTCTTCTGCTTGCTGATTATGCTAATCTTAAGGTGAATGAGGGCGATTGGAAAGCTCTTGAAGCGTCTTTTGCCTTGAATAGCGCATTAAAGCATCTTGTTGATGCTAAGAAATACAGGAAACGCAAGGAGTCAGAGGCATTTCAAAAAGAATTGCGTGGTTTACTAACTTCTCTTTTTATTTATTACCATAAGGGGGATAGCCTCGGAAAAGCAACGATAAGAACAGAGGTTCCTGGAGAGAAAATCACGCGGAGGATATATGATTTTCAATCATTATTTTCTACCCTTGATAGGATGCCTCTGATTCCATCAACCAGAAGTGGTTTAGAATCTCTTAAAATGACGCTTGAAAAATATACAACTGGAGCAATTTCTTCAGATGAGCTAAAAAAATCGATGGAAGAAAATAGGGTATTTGGCTCAACCACAAAAGCGCTAAGAAAATTAGGGTATTTGGACCGCCTTGACCTTGCAAATGACGTATATGACCAGTATTACTTTTCGCAATGTTCGCTAATAATAGCACGCTTTGGAGAGCCAATAGGAGAGAGAGTTGTGGAACTTATAACTGAGGAGCGGGACGGAAAGCTACAGATAAATCTATCAAAACTGGAAGCCCCACGCCTTAAACTAGGAAAGATGATGAAAGTTGAGGACTGGGAGGGGAAGCTAAAGGAGCAGGATTATGTCAGTACAAAAGAAATAATGGCTGACTTAAGTAAGTTGTCAAAGCCAAAAGAGATTAGTGAAGAAAAACCAAGTAAAGTAGAAAAGACGGAAAAGCGCGTATCGACTTTAAACCTGATTTCTGTCTATTTATCCTTGTTAAATGCATATAAAAGCCGGCTTGAAACAGAAAAACAAGTGAAAGCGCTGGAGAAAAGAATAATGCGATTGGAAAGGTTAGCGGGAACTGTTAGGCTTGAAAATCAGCCTAGTCTGCAGGAAAAGATATCTTCAGCAAAGAACACTTATAATATTATTAAGAGTGGTTTTGAAAAGGCAGGCGACTATGCTAAAATATTAGAGGTAAAGAAAGGAGAACTTCTTGGTTTCCTACATAGAGAGTTTAGTAGTGAAGAGGAGTACAATAAGAGCCTTGAGGATGTGGTTAAAACAACGCGCAACTCAGAACTTTATTGTTCTATCTATCAACAAATAATCGATATAATTGAGATTGCCAATGTAAGCTATAGAGATGGAAGATGCACAATAGATGGAAAAAACGCTATAAAATTGGTTGAGAATGGGATAATGCCTGCAAATATTGGGATTCTTAACACAAGCGAGGAAATAATTAAAGCCGAATCACTGTTGGGTCATCCCCCAAGACTAACTCTTCTTAGCTTTATTGATGAAGCAATCCTACGGTCCTTTTCTACTAGCCCTCCAACTACAGGAGATATATTTAGGAACATACTTGCATCGATAGAAGGAACAATGCCTGTAGCATGGGCAAAAGTACTACTAACTCGAAGGATGACAAAAGAGGAGGAGATGGAGTTGGGAAGCAGTTATTCGCTCTTTTTTAATGGACTCTTAAATCTAAAGGAGGGAATAGAAGATGGCAAATGGGATTATGAGTTGATGGATAATTACAAAAAAATGAGAAGTAAGATACTTTTTGCCAAGGAGCTTTACAGGGAGGGCATTGAACTTTCAAAAAGGTCTGGAATTAGCCAAGAGGCAATAAGAGATGCGTTTGGAAGTTTTGACAAAATGGCTATGTCTAACATAAATGTGGCAGATGAGGGAGTTAAGGAGGAGTTGAGGAAACTGATTTTGTCTTACAACATATATTACCCAAACCCCCCTGAAACTTTAGAAGGAGCAGAAGAGGAACTAAAGGAAAAGACTATTGAATATTTAAAAACAGGTAAGTCCGAAGAATATGCTAATTACATTAAAAGCTACGAGAACTACGAGAGTCTGTTGCCAAAATGAAGCTACGGCCTAAAAATGGGAGTGCGGAAATAAGCAAATGCCTTTAAGCTCTAATTGATAATTGTTATAGAAAGATTTAAAATACGTTATCCTTATAATATAGAGCTATGGTGGCATTCCAAAATCTCCAACATGGAAAAAGCCAGTTCAATCCCAACCTTCAATCAAACAAAAGCTATTTTAAAAGAAAGTTTAAAAGTCTCCTCTTAACAGCAATTGCTCCTGCGTGTTTGCTGTTGTCTACGCCTTCTTTTTCTCAAAATTCAGGAAAAAGCCAACAAGCCACAAATCAAACATCGGTAGAGAAATCATCAAATAAAGACATAACCAAGGCACACTCATTTGGTGAATCCATGGCCGAGCCTCTTTTGAAGATGTATCTTGAAAAGGCCATGGAATTAAGAAAGAAAATAAGAAAGGAAAAATCGATGAGTAAAGAAGATTATGCTGAATTTTTACAGTCGTTCAAAATGGCAGTTACTGGTTTTGAATTCATTACAGCGATGGGTGATTCTCTTCAAGCAAAGCTCAAAGAACACTTAACTACACCTCCTTCTAATACTGGCATACTCTCCCCCTATGGTTTTAAACTCCCCTATGCATATTCGGTTATCTGGCCAGGCATGCTGACGGGGATCTACCTTAGTCCAGAGGAGTCATGGTACATATTGGCATATACTCGCAACCAACCAAGTTATATAAAAAGAGGGATTCTCTTTTATGATCAATTTACTAACATCCCTCAATTTGTTAAGGCACCAGCAGAATTAGAGCCTTTTTTAAAATTGACAGGCTTGACGCAAATGGACCTGCTTTGGATAATAACAAATGAATCAGCAATAAAACCAGCGTATGAGGATTACATTAAGATGAAGGAGAAGGAAGAAGAAGACAAAAAAGACACGTTGAAGGTACTTTTAATGTCGAAAATTAAAGATTATCTATCCTATCATCCATACAAATTATTTGATGATATTCCGTTGAAGAAGCTAATTGCAAAGTCCAAAGCCTTTATTTGGTTTCTTGAAAATGCGCCTGCAGTTGAGAGCAATAGAAGCACATTCCCTCAGTTTGAAAAAGAGCTTGAAGCAAAGATACGCGAGTATTATTCGCCAATCACTTATCAACCAAGCATTAAGTCAGCCGATGAAGTCCTTGATGTCAATATAATGCGAAAAAGGCTAAATGAAATTGAGAATGATGTACACCTACACCCAGACAATGTAACCGAAGCCCTCTACAGATTCTTTGAATCTGATGCAAAATACGCACTTTACCTTACCAGCACTTCCAACTCTGAAGAGTATAAAAATAAGCATGCTCTCTTGTCCTCGCTATTTAGCATTTTGCCTACCTCGTTTTATCCATTCTACAAGCCATATGCTCCAACGCTGTATGAAATAATAAATAAGATTATATACGACAACCTAAGCTATAACTCAATATTATCTTCAATTGAGTACGAGTCATGGCAGAACATCCCATACAGTATGTCACCATATCACTTCCACTACCGGCCTTTAAAATTGATTGACCTGAAGTTTTGGGTTTGGGGCCTGGAGAACGCAAATCTTCTTAGGGGACTGGATGAGTATCAGCTCAAAAAATTAGCTGCTACAAGATTTGCAGAGATGATACGAAATGGCGAAATTCTCGATTACAAACTTCTAGCTCGCGACAAAAGAAGAATAGAGGAATGTTGGGAGATTCTGATGGATAAGACTATCAAGAAAAAATAGTACTTGGCAAAGCATCTTGAAGGCTTCAGGGAAGCTAGAATATGGGACTATAAAATAAAAATACGCCGGTCCTTTTGCAATATTACTTACAGCGCTCATTAACACGTTAGCAAGAAGCTAGAATTTGAGACTATAAAATAAAAATACACTGGAGCCGTCGAATTCTCTTTTGTTGCTTAATTTGAATAAACTGGTAAATGGCGCCTATCAGAAGGAAAACAAAAAAAGAGAAGAAAGAATAAAAAAGCAAAAATAAAAAAGCACCGGTCTAGAGGCCTCTCTTTATTCCCCCCATCACTTCTTTTTCGCCGTTCCACTTCGTGTTCTTTCCGCCATTTTTCCATCATGCCGCTACAATTGCCCCTAAAAATCACTTCTTTTTCGCCGTTCCACTTCGTGTTCTTTCCGCCATTTTTCCATCATACCGCTACAATTGTTCTCCATTCTGGCACTCCAACCCAATTTCGATTTTGCCTTTATCTTTAAGCTAAGTTTCTTTTGTAAAACAAGGCCCTAGTATCCAAACATCTCATCTAATGCTCGGTTTATGCTGTCACTTGATATTTTATATCCGGAATCCTGCCCGGACTCGTATACATCTTTTTTCTCCTCTTCACTACTTTTTTCAAAGTCGCTTCCTACCTCCTTCCTTTCGCCGCCTTGCATCGAAACTACGCTGATATGCAATACATTCCCACACGACCGACACGTTCCGGAAGCAGTCAACTCGTCTATGTTCATATCAGATGAGAAGTCTAGGCTTATGTAAGCTCCACACGAACACCTGAAGCTCTTTTTTATAGTTGGCATACTGCAGAATACTTTGTTGATATATAAAAACCTACTCCTTACTCTTGGCTTCTCGGTTATAGCCCCAAGTGACACGCTACAGCGGGAATACTTTGTTGATATATAAAAATCTACCCCTTACTCTACGGTTACAGACTTTGCTAGGTTTCTCGGCTTGTCCGGGTCTCTTCCAAGAAGTACCGCCATGTAGTAGGACAGCATCTGGAGAGGAACAGCATAAATTATTGGTGAAAACAACGGCTTTTCTAGCGTCGGCATTCTAAAAAAAACATCGCAGGAGGAAAGAATCCTGGAGGAATCAGAAAACCCCACAACGGTTGCGTTTCTTGCCCTACACTCTTGTATATTTGATAGAATTTTTTGTGTTGTGTCATCCTCCGGAGCAATGGCTATTACACAAACTCCTTTATCAAGGAGAGACATCGGACCGTGTTTTAGCTCTCCTGCCGGATAACCTTCAGCATGAAGATAGGTTATCTCTTTAAGCTTAAGCGCACCTTCCAAAGCTATTGGATAAGATAGTCCCCTTCCTATAAAAAAGAAATCCCTCATCTTCGACAGCATCTTTGCAAGTTTCTTTATCTCTCCTTCCTTTGTAAGGATTGCGCCCAAAACAGCAGAGAGGTCTTTTAGCTGTTCAGCACAATCCTCATTCTTAATAAGCAACCATGCCAACCTATACAAAACAACCAGTTGCGAAGTAAAACTCTTTGTTGCAACAACCGATACCTCAGGTCCAGCACCAATATAAACACAGGCATCAGCTTCTCGTGAAAGAGAACTTCCAACGACATTTGTGATTCCTATTATTTTCGCACCTTTTCTTTTTGCTTCCCTGACAGCAAGGAGCATATCCGCCGTCTCTCCCGATTGGCTTATTGCAATGACAACGTCTTTTTTTCCAAAGAAATCAGCAACGTATTCTGAGCCTATAATCGCTTCACATCCTATACCATGCCGTGCTAATAGCCCCTTAAAAATAAGCGCAGCGTGATAAGAAGTTCCGCAAGCAACCAAGAACAATTGGCGGATTTCATTTTTAGTCAGAATCTCGCCTGCAGCCCTTATATCTGCTGCAATAGCTGCTCGTATGGTGTTTTGCTGTTCTACTATCTCCTTTAGCATGAAATGAGGATATCCATCTTTTTGCGCCATCTGTGGCGTCCACTCAATGTGCACAGGCTTCCTCTTTATCCTCGTTCCGTCAAATCCATAAATTGCGTACGTGCTGTCAGTGATTTCAGCCCATTCATCCTCGGCCAAAAATACAAAATCACGTGTTCTTGAAAGAAATGCCGGCACATCTGATGCAAAAAACATTTCGTTTTTTCCAACTCCAACTACAAGGGGTGAGCTTCTGCGTGCTCCATAAAGCTTCCTTTCTCCCTGATGCATAACAACAAAAGAAAACGAACCCTCAATCCTTCTTATAGCAGAGAGAAATGCATCTTTAAATCCTTTTCCTTCTCTAAGCCCACGCGCTATAAGATGCGCAACAAGCTCCGTATCAGTCTCAGATTTTATCTTGCATCCACTCTTCAAGAGTTCATCCTTTAACTCCAGAAAATTTTCAATAATCCCATTATGAACAAGACAAACCTCCCCTCTTTCATCGGTGTGAGGGTGCGCATTCATGGCGTTTACCCCGCCGTGGGTCGCCCATCTTGTGTGTCCTATCCCTATTGTCCCTTCAAGGCGCGAAAAGTCGTGCTTTTTCTCTATTTCTTCCAGCTTTCCAACGTCCTTTATTATATTTATCTTTGAGCCCATAACAGCTATCCCTGCTGAATCGTATCCTCTATATTCAACATTTTTTAGAGCTTCAAGAATTACCAAAGAAGCTTTACTACTACCAACATAGCCAACAATTCCGCACATATAACCTCTCTCCCAAAAAACCCTCTAATATGCATCTTAGCTTTTCTCAGTCCTTCGATTTCATTAATCCTACATCCACAGCTATCATGCCTCTTCATCTTTTCTCGCTAATCTTCTCTGCAATTGCAAATGTTCTTCTCAGAGCTTTTATTCTTACTCTTACTTTTTCTCCCTTTTTCCCCCCTTCAACAAACACGACAAAGCCTTCAACATGCGCAATTCCATCTCCCTTTGAACCCTGTGCATCTATTGTTACCTCATATTCCTTCCCGAGTTCAACAGGCACAAGAGCCATCAAAACCACGCTAATTTCTAATCAGCAGGCAAAAAAATTTGCCCCTTACCCTTTTTATTCTTTCCAACTCTTAAACCTTCCAGTGATACCTTTGCGCTGTCCATTCTGCTCTTATGAGGAAACTTCTGTTATAGATTCGCGGGATACGGACAATATGCAGACTACAAGAAGAAGGCGTGAATGCCTACGCTGTAAAAGAAGGTTTACTACCTACGAAAAGCCCGAGGCACCGGAGTTGTATATAATAAAAAAAGACGGAAGGCGTGAGCAGTTTGACCCAAACAAGCTTAGAATAGGGATCCTAAAAGCATGCGAGAAGCGCCCAATCCCGATGGAAAAAATATCGCAATTCGTAGTCGACATCGAACGAACACTCAGGCGAAAAGGAAAAAATGAAATAAAAAGCTCTGAAGTTGGAGAGCTTGTTTCAAAGAAACTCTTGCGACTTGACCCAGTAGCTTATATAAGATTCACCTCCGTCTATCGTGATTTTTCAGACGTCACCGAATTCAAGCGTGCAATAAAGGAAATTTCAAAAAAATAAAAAACAAATTTTGCCAGTAGTTTTAAATACTCCTTCAAACCAAATCATCCATCTCTCTTGACCTCAAGGTGTATTTTTTTGGGTTCACGTCCGCGAAAATGGAAGAAGAAAGGAAGAATGCGCTGGAAATGGCTAAAAAAAAGAAGAAAGCGCCTTAAAAGGAGATTAAAGAGGCGTGTTGGGGAACTATAAGCGCAATATTAAGAATAAGCGCAATAATAAGACAAGCCTTAAGTTTCTTTATTTTCTCTATCTCAACCAACCAAGCTTAATCTGAGGTTAACCCCAGAAGCCTTTTAGGCCGTAAGTCTGGCGCCTTAGTTTCTCTATCTCAACCAGCCAAGCTTAAGCCTGACACAATCCTTATGAAAGTTTCAAGAAAACTGGCCAGAAAACAAGAGCCAGAGGCCAAGAGCTAGAGGCCAGCGGCGCAAAGGCGTTTGTTCAAGGGACTCTTAGTTTGCAATCTATAAGCCTATAAACCTAATTTGGCTTGTAAAACATCATTTTATGTTGCATCCACGCCCTGGCAGGTAAATATTACAGGCGCTTTTTCACCTTTCCTGGTACCTTGCCCTTTTTTCTACTTCTCTCATTCTCTCAACTACTTGCATGCTTCCAACCTGCTCGTATTTTTCAACGAACTCCTCCCCTTCTTTCTTGTCAAGAGCCTGTTTCATAGTAAAAACATCCACTGCTTTATCCTCTACCCTGTTGGAAAAATAGCCAAGCCCAAAATCAATGACCCAGATTTGGTTATCTTCTCCAACAATAAGATTTGCAGGAGTGAAGTCTCCATGAATTATGTCTAGCGAATGCAACTTTGCAAGGATAATTGCAATTCGTTCTAACTGCTCTCTGCTCAACTTTTTTTCACTTGCAAGCTTTCCTGGGATGAATGAGAAAATGATTTCGAACTCCCCCTCACCAAAAACTTGAGGACAAAGCACTCCGGCTTCAAAAGCCCTTCTGAGTATCTTTGCTTCCCTCTTTGTCCGAGTCCTTCTCAACTTAACATCAAGAGTGGGATTCCTATACTCTTTTTTTTCACGCACTTTTCGTAAAGCCTTCACTCCTTCAAATGTAGTTTCAACTAAAATGGCTTCTGCCCCTCTGAGATGCGCCATACATCTTCACCTAAAATGCCATAAGTGCTGATATTCCTATGACAAGAAGCCATACTTTCCAATCCCAAGCCAGTACTTTGCTTCCATCCAATGGAAATATCGGAATCATATTAAAGAAAGCAAGAAATGAATTTACATATGCACCAAGAATCGCAATTCGCTGTAGCGTGTTGCTTGGGGCTATAACCGAGAAGCCGACAAAGATTAATGCAAGAATGATATTTGTAACTGGTCCGGCAACTGAAATTATCCCATTCTGTCTTCGTGTTATATGGGGGGAATATATCCAAACCGCACCAGGAGCAAGAAAAAGAAAACCTATCGGAAGAATTGCCATCACAAGCATAAGGACAAGTCCGGTTGGCCATGCCCTAAACTCAGCCCACGCCCCATATCTCATGGCTACAAACTTATGCGCAAGCTCATGCAAAACAAATCCAGTTCCAACAGTTATTGTAAAGACACCCATAAAAAAGATAAATGTTGGCGGCTTTATTCCAAGCCCTCCACCTTCATGAAATGTCAACGCTAATGATATTGCAAGAACAGACACCGCAATATTGACTATCTCCTCAACACTGATTATAGATCTCATCTTTGAGTTTACCTCCGAGGCTCTATCTATATTATCATCTATGTTATCTATACATGCTGTCCTGTCTTGAGAACTTCTTCATGCTGTCGATATGCGCTTTTGTTATTGTAGGCCTAATCAATTTTATTGCGTCTAAGAAATTCTTCATCGAGACGCTTGCAGCTTCCTGATTTGCGCGAAGAGCTTCCATTCCTGCTTCTCTACAGATGTTCTCTATATCAGCTCCTGTGTATCCATCGGTCTTTTTTGCAAGCTCTTCCAAGTTAACATCCTTTGCAAGTGGCATCTTCCTTGTGTGTACTCTGAATATTTCAAGTCGCGTCTTCTCATCCGGGGCAGGAATTTCAATTATTCTATCAAACCGACCTGCTCGCAAAAGGGCAGGGTCCAATATATCCGGTCTGTTTGTAGCAGCCAGCACAACGACGTTTTTTAGGTTTGTAAGGCCGTCCATCTCAGTTAGAAGCGTGTTGACTATCCCCTCAAGCACCCTTTTCCCTCCTCCTTCATCTCCGCCTCTCCACGGAGCAATTGCGTCTATCTCATCTATAAATATGATGGAAGGAGCTGCTGTGCGCGCTTTTCTAAAAAGCTCCCTTACCATTCTTTCACTTTCCCCAACCCATTTGCTTAGCACTTCGGGACCTTTTATTGATATGAAGTTTGCCTCCGTTTCTGTGGCTACAGCCTTTGCAATCATCGTTTTTCCTGTGCCCGGTAGCCCAACAAGAAGAATTCCCTTTATTGGTCTTATTCCAAGGCGCGTGAAAACCTCAGGGTTTTTCAGTGGAAGCTCTATTGCCTCTTTTATCTCTTTCTTTACATTTTCAAGTCCGCCAACATCTGACCAACGCACGTTTGGTTTTTCTATAAACACTTCCCGCAAAGCTGAAGGCTGGATCTCGCGAAGTGCATTGAAAAAGTCCTCTCGCGTTACCCTCAAGTTCTCAAGTACTTCAGGGGGTATCGTCTCCTCTTCAAGGTTTATTTTTGGCAAAATTCTTCTCAAGGTTTTCATTGCAGCTTCCTTTGTAAGAGAAGATAAATCAGCACCCGTATAACCGTGAGTTATGGCTGCAAGCTCATCCAAATTGACTGCATTTTGAGAATGACTCTCTGCTTTCTTTCCCTCACCTTCTCGATTGTCCTTCCCTTCAAGCGGCATATTTCTTGTGTGAATCTGCAAAATCTCCTTTCTCCCCTTCCTATCCGGGACGCCTATCTCTATTTCCCTGTCAAATCTTCCCGGTCGCCTCAGTGCGGGGTCAATCGAGTTAATCCTGTTAGTGGCACCAATTACTATAACCTGTCCTCGGCCTTTCAGTCCGTCCATTAAACTCAAAAGCTGAGAAACCATCCTTCTCTCAACTTCTCCAGTAACTTCTTCTCGCTTAGGCGCAATCGCATCTATTTCATCCATAAATATTATCGAAGGAGCGTTGTCCTCAGCATCTTTGAATATCTGCCTAAGCCTCTCCTCACTTTCTCCTACGAATTTTGAAACTAGCTCCGGCCCTCCAATATGAATAAAATTGGCTTCAGACTCGTTAGCCACAGCCTTTGCAAGAAGCGTCTTTCCCGTTCCAGGAGGCCCGTGGATAAGCACCCCTTTTGGAGCTTCTATGCCAAGCTTCTCAAAAAGTTCCGGATGCCTTAACGGAAGTTCAACCATTTCCCGGATTTTTTGTATCTCATCCTTTAAGCCACCAATGTCTTCATAAGAGACGCTTACTCCGCCTCCAACAACCTTTACAGGTTCGCTTTTGAGAAGGAGCTCTGTCCGATCAGAAACCATGCATATGCCGCTTGGCTGCACTATGGCTGCAACTAATGGAAAAGATGTTCCAAAAACCCCAACAAATATCATATCCCCCCTATTCAAAGCTCTCCCAACAAGCCTCTTTTTTACAAATTGGTCAAAACCAGGCGAATATTTGATTGGCTGAGTTGGAGCGAGGACTACTTTTTTTGCCTCCTTTATATCAGCTTTTTTAACAGTTATTTTATCTCCTAAAGCAACCCCGCTGTTTTGGCGAAGATATCCATCCATGCGTATTATCTCTGCACCCTCATCTTGCGGATGCGCCTGCCAAACTATTGCAGCCGTGCTTCTCTTTCCCTTAAGCTCAACAATATCCCCGGTTGAAACCGAAAGCTCCTCTCGAGCTTTCGAATCGATCCTTACAATGCCTCTACCCACGTCGTTTTGAAGTGCCTCTGCAACCCTCAGCTCAATGGATTTTGACATAGCCTTTCAACCATTCTTATTTCTTACTCTAACTTTTTATAATTGCTTTTTATACTTGCGCACCTTATTTATCCTTTTCTACCAAAAAAGCTCATCACAATTTCATTTAATATACCTCTTCTCATCTTTAGGACGGACTCTGCCTTCTTTTCAACAATCCCCTAAACTTCCAACCAACTCACGCCTTTTAGGTTTTAATCTACGTTGAAGAAGCCCTCATCTTAATAATCCTTTTTTTCTCTGAACCAGACCTTACCATCAGGCTTTCTAAAAATCCAAGTTTTTCTAATTTTGCAAGTCTTTTTCTGACAACTCTTTTTTCATTTTCGTCAACAGCATCCAGGCGTTTATAAAGCTCCTTTGTTTCAATCTGTCCACCTGCATTCTCAACGGCCTCAAAAACCCTTTGCAATTCTTTGTTAAGGCTGAAAATCTTTCTTTTTGATATCCCCATCAAAATCTTTTCTTTTGCCTTTGTTACATGCCGAGGCTCTACCTTTCTATTCCCCTCCATTTCAGCCTCCTTTCCTGCTCCAAGCAACACAGAAAGAGCAATCCGCGCATCCCCTCCATTCTTTGCACCTATTCCAGCGCACATTGGGATTACTTCGTCTGAAAGTACTCCTGGAAAAAACGCTCTTTTGGCGCGATAGCCTAATATTTCCTTCAGCTGTTGAGGAGAATATGGTGAAAACTCAATGCTTCTTGACGAAAGAGAGCTTCTTATTCTCTCGTCGAGGTTAGCGAATATGGACCTGCTGTTTGCAATAAGCACAAGCGAGAAATTGACTCCATGGTCCTCGCCGAAACGTGCAAGCTCATAGAGAATACCTCCTTCTCCAGCTACAATAAGCCTATCTACTTCATCCAGCACCAAAGCAACCCCTACCCGTTCTCTCCTTGCACATTGCAGGATTCTATCTTTGATTTCATCAGGTGCAATCCCACGCCGAGGAAGAATCTCTCCCATCTTGTTTGCGATTTCTCCCAAGACAGCGTAGCTTGAGGAAAACTCCCAGCAGTTTATGTATACTGGGACTACTCGTTTAGTATACTCTCTAAGATGAGCCAATACGTGCTTTGCACAGGTGGTCTTTCCGGTTCCAGGAGGACCGGTCACAATTGCGTTTTCACCTTTTTTTCCTTCGGCAATTCCGCGAAGACAAAACCCAATCTCTCTTATTTCTTTTTCTCGGTGGAATATGTCTGTAGGAACATAGTCAGGTGCAAGTACTCCTTCATCTATAAAAATTCCTCCTTCCTTCTTTATCCTTTCAAAAAGATTCATGTAACTCTAATGAAGAAAAAGATTAATTATTTAACTTTGACTTCAAAATAAAATCATGCCCACTACCATATCCGACCTTCGCAAAATTTTTGATTCTATTGCCAGCATAGGCGGAGATAAGAAAGCTATTGAGGGACCCACGGAACTGATGAAGTTGGCAGTTGAGATTGGAAAATCAGACCTTTCAGCAGACGAAAAAGAGTTCTTTTTTGAATCGCTTCGCTCGGAATGTCTCGCAGATGACGGGAAGGTAACTAAAGATGAGTTCAACACACTTTTGGACAAGATAGAAAAAATGAGAAAAGGGAAGAGCTAGTCGTCCTGTTTGTCTGCAGAACCATCATAGCTTCATGCTCAACCTTTTTATTTTTCGTCTTGTTCATCTTTCACATAATGAGAGTCATAGCTGATCTTCATCTTCATTCTCGCTATTCACGCGCAACAAGCCAAGACATGAATCTTGATGGTCTTTCACGGTGGGCAAAACTAAAGGGTATAAACGTTCTTGGCACGGGGGACTTTACTCACCCAAAATGGATAAGCGAGCTTGAGAAATTAATACCGGCAAACGACGGCATCTATACTTACAATGGTGTATACTTTATATTAAGCGTAGAGGTTTCAAACATTTTTTCCGTCGATAACAAGATTAAAAAAATTCACCAGATAGTGCTTTGTCCTTCACTTGAAATAGCCCGTCAGATAAACTCGGAGCTTGAAAAAAAGGCTGATCTTTCATCAGATGGAAGGCCGACCCTCGGTATGAGCGCAGCAGAGCTTGTTGAGATAATAATGTCAATATCTCCAAAAAATGTGGTTGTGCCAGCCCACATTTGGACTCCATGGTTTTCACTATTTGGCTCAAATTCTGGCTTTGATTCAATAGCCGAGTGTTATGAAGATATGAAAAAGCACATATTTGCTCTTGAAACAGGCTTGTCATCTGACCCGAAGATGAATTGGCGCCTTTCCACTCTTGATGACTATTCCCTTATATCAAACTCAGACGCTCATTCTCCCTCAAAACTCGGAAGAGAAGCCAACGTCTTTGAACTATCAGAGCTTACATACGACAGCCTTATTGGTGCAATAAAGTCAAAGGACAAGCAAAAATTCATCTGTACCTACGAGTTCTTTCCCCAAGAGGGAAAATATCACTACGATGGGCATAGAAGTTGCGGCGTTTCTCTTTCACCAAAACAAAGCAAACGATACGGAAACATCTGCCCTGTTTGCAAAAGTCCTATTACCATAGGCGTTTTACATCGTGTAGAAGAACTCGCTGATAGGGATGAAGGATTCATACCAAAAAATGCCATCCCCTTTGAGTCATTAGTACCTCTTCAAGAACTTATTGCAAAGGCGTTAAAAAAAGGAGAATTCACAAGCGCAGTTATGGAGGAATATAACCGCATTGTACGCTACTTTGGAAGCGAATTTGCTGCTTTACATGCAAAGGAAGAAGAACTAAGCATTGCAACCGACCAGAGAATCTCAAAAGCAATAATTAACATGCAGCAGGGAAAAATTCATATCACACCGGGATACGATGGAGTTTTTGGAAAGATTGAATTTTTTAAAAGCAATGAAGAAAGAGCAATCCAATCCACCCTTGGTGATTTTTAAAGATGAACGCAGGCTTTATTAGAAACTTTATACGCTTGACGAGGATTGAGCATGGTCTAGTCCTAATGCTTGCGGTTGCAACCGCAGAGATAATAGTTAAAAAAGACCTAAACTTTCTCTCAATCCCAATTCTTTTTTCTCTTTTTGTTCCACTACTAAACGAAATAGCTTCATTCTCACTCAACGACCTTCTGGATATTGAGGCAGACAGAATAAACAGAAGGGTTGACAGACCACTTGTCAGCGGAGAGATAAAAAAAACGACATCCGTGTTGATAGCTATTGGTGGTTATGCGTTAAGCATCATTTTAGCAACTTTCATAAATAAAGTGTGCTTTCTAATAGCAACAGTCTTTGCCCTTCTCTCAATCGCATACAATTACCACCTCAAGACTCTTCCACTTGTCGGCAATCTATACATCGCAAGTTCTATGGCTATTCCATTCTTGTTTGGCAATCTGTCAGTTTCACCTTATCCGCATCCCTTAGTCCTTTCCATTTCGCTTCTGGCGTTCATGTCTGGTCTTGCTCGCGAAATAATAAAATCAGCAGAAGATTTAGAGGGCGACATAAAAGCTCGCAAGGCACAGACCTTACCTGCATTAATAGGAGTTAAGTTTTCAGTTTTTCTTTCACTAGTCATTTATATCCTATTTATCCTATCTACCTCCATACCCTTTGCTTTTGGTCTCAAACCAAACCCTCCCCTTCCCATACCATACCTTCCGCTAATGCTGATAATAGTGGCTGATTTTATCATTCTTTACTCCTCTATCCGGCTTATCTTCTCACAGGAAAAAGAGGTTCTCTCATTCTCAAGAAAGCTGTCATTGCTTGCTCTAATTGTCGGAATGCTTGGAATCTTCTTTGGAAGCATCTAATATACAAAAAACCTTAAAGCTAAAAAGGCAAAAATGCAGGAAAGAAGACAAGCCAGCCGTTATGCCAACGAGGAGAAGGAGGCACTGCATCATACTAAAACTTTATTAACTACACGTTACTAACTAAAATAGCTTAATATTAACTACAAGATTAACTACAAGAGCTCAACTTCAAAAAGGGGGGATGGTTCTGCTAGTAATCACAAGTACAAGTCTTCCACTAAAACTATTCAGAAAAGGCAAAGTAAGAGACACTTATGATTACGGTCAAAATCTCCTAATGGTTGCTACCGATCGCCTTTCAGCTTTTGATGTAGTATTCAACGAAGGAATTCCGTTTAAGGGAATAATCCTAACCCAACTCTCCCTCTTTTGGTTTGATAAGTTAAAAGACTTAGTCAAAAACCATCTTATCTCAACAGAGATACCTTCTGTTCTTCCAAAGTACCTCAAGGATAGAAGTATGATAGTAAAAAGAGCCAAACCTCTCCCTGCCGAATTTATAGTTCGCGGATATCTTGCAGGAAGCGGCCTTAAAGACTATCTTGCAACCGGAAAGATTTCCGGAATAGAGCTACCCTCCGGATTAAAAAATTCAAGCAAACTACCACACCCTATACTAACTCCATCTACAAAGGCAGAAAAAGGACACGACCAAAACATCACAGCAGAAGAGCTAAAAGCCCTAATTGGAGAAGAGACATACGCCAAGGCAGAGAGCATGGCCATAAAAATATACAAAAGAGCAGCTGAATTTGCAGAGGAAAAAGGAATTATACTGGCAGATACGAAATTTGAATTTGGAAAGTATGAAGACGACATAATCCTTATAGATGAAGTACTCACCCCTGATTCCTCAAGATACTGGCCAAAGGAGCGATACAAAGAGGGAGAAAATCAAGAATCTTACGACAAGCAGTACGTGCGAGACTATTTAGAAAAAATTGGATGGAACAAGCAGCCTCCTCCACCCTCTCTCCCACAACACATAATAGAGAATACTTCAAAAAAGTACATTGAAATTTATACAAAACTAACTGGAAAACACTGGGATTTTGGTGATTAAATGGCGCGAGTGCATATAATTTTGGGAAGCAAATCCGATGAGGAGATTGCAAAAAAATGCGCAGACGTTCTAAGCGAGTTTGGAGTTGAATACGAAATTGAAGTTGCAAGTGCTCATCGTAATCCTGAAAAGCTGGAGGCCATAGTGCAGTCAAGTGACGCCGATTTATTTATAGCCATAGCTGGTCTTTCAGCAGCCCTGCCTGGAGCAATAGCAGCTAAAACTATAAAGCCAGTTATAGGCGTTCCGCTTAATGTAAAGCTTGAAGGTTTGGATGCTCTCCTCTCTACTATGCAAATGCCTTCAGGAGTGCCGGTAGCCACTGTCGGCATAGACAACTGGAAGAATGCAGCTATTCTTGCAGTAGAGGTACTTGCAGTCGCGAACAAAAATCTTAAAACCAAATTGGAAGACTACAAGGCAAGAATGAAAAGAGAAGGAGGAAAATAAAAAACCTAAAAATTAAAATAAAAAATAAAAAAGCGCGCCCTTCTCCATCCATCATATAAATTCTCTAAAACGATTATGGCTGGCTGTGTTTTAAGTGAGAAAGAACAAATACAACCCGCACTTTCCACCAATTCTTTTGCGATTAAAGAGAGGCCCACAGGTCCTCCTACCAAAAGACATAGGCCTAATTCTGGGGTTTAGTGGTGCAGGCAAAAACAGCAGATGTCTCGATGCAGGTTCTGGAAGTGGCTTTCTTGCAATAGCCCTTGGAAACGTTTGTAAATCAGTTGTCTCCTATGAGTGGCGCGAAGATTTTTTCTTACTCGCACAAGAAAACGTCTCACGATCGGGATTAAAGAATGTAAAAATAGTGAAGAGAAATATATTTGATGGCATAAAGGAAAGAAACCTTGATTTAATCACTCTTGACATGGCCAATTCTGATAGGATAGTCGGAATAGCCTACAAAGCTCTCAAAGTTGGTGGCTTTCTTGTAGGCTATCTCCCCCATGCTGAACAGGTTCAGAAGTTCGCATTCCAATGCAGGCTTGCGGGCTTTTCAGAAGTCTTCACCCTCGAATCCATAGTTAGAGAATATCTCGCGCATGATTCAGGTTTCAGGCCTCAGAACATGGGCCTAACTCACACAGCCTACCTTGTATTTGCAAAAAAATAAAAACTACTCAAAATTTAGTAACTACTCTTTTAATCCTCATTTTAAATCTTTATTGTGGAAGAGAAACGATTAAGGAGGTGGCGACAATATGAAGAAATTTGAACTACCAGATTTGCCATATTCGTATGATGCTCTTGAACCATATATCTCAAAGCAAATAATGGAACTCCACCATAAGAAGCACCATCTAGCGTACGTAAACGGCGCAAACGCTGCTGTTGATAAGCTTGAAAATTCACGCAAGGGAAAAGCTGAGATTGACATTAAAGCAACCCTCAGGGACCTTTCATTCAATCTCTCCGGTCATCTTCTTCATAAAGTTTTTTGGCAAAATATGGCTCCACCTTCAAAAAGCGGAGGCGAAACTCCTGGGGGGGAAGTAGGAGACAGGATAGACGAAAATTTTGGCTCATTTGAAGCTTTCAAAAAAGAATTCTCTTCAGCTGCAAAATCAGTTGAGGGAAGCGGCTGGGCTGCACTAATACTTGAGCCTACCTCCGAGCGCTTATTTGTTATTCAGATTGAAAAGCACAATCTTCTATCCCTTCCGCGCCAAAAGCCAATTTTGGTTCTGGACGTGTGGGAGCATGCATACTATCTTCAATATCTAAATGACAGAGCAAAATATGTTGACAATTTCTGGTCTATAATAAACTGGGACGATGTAAGCAAAAGACTCGAGAAATGCTCCAATAAATAGGAGGGGAGGTTGAAACTTTTAACATGAAAATCACAATTGCTCTATCACTGGTCTTCCTTTCTCTTCTCTCCATGCTTCTTCTTGGCTGCACGCAAGTATCAGAGAGAAGCCAGCCAGCATCTCAACAAACAAACAACCTCGAGAAAGAAAACACAGGTTCAGCTTCTTCTGATAAGACCGCTGGTGAGACCCTCCAGCAACAAAATTCTGAGCCACAAGCACCTGAAACTCATATTGTAAGGATGGAAGATGGGGGATACACTCCTTCTACTCTCACAATTAAGAAAGGAGATACTGTAATCTTTATAAATTATGGAACAAGGCCAAACTGGCCTGCAAGTGCAAACCATCCTACCCATGAGGTATATCCAGAAGGAGGAGGATGCATATCAAGTGCATTTGATGCGTGTAGAGGGCTATTACCAGGAGAAAACTTTACCTTTGTCTTTAACAAGATAGGCGAATGGGGTTATCACAATCACTTACAGCCAACTTCAAGAGGAAAAATAATAGTTCAGCAATAGCGGCTAACTAACTGAGCAACTGCAGATTGCAAAGTTCCACAAGCAATTTTAAATATGCTTTCCTTACACTAATCCGTGAAACAAAAAGGCCAGGCATCTCTTGAATACTTGATAATTACTGCCCTTGGAATATCTCTTATAGCTTCTCTTTTCTATTTTGGAATAAATTATTCTACAGATAACATTCGCTCAACACTCGCTAAAACTACAGTTGAGAAGTTGTCTCGAGAAGTCGATTACATACATTCTCTTGGTCCCGGCTCACGAGAAAGCATAAACATATACATTCCGGAAGGAACAACCAAATTTTCCATATCCGGAAATACAATCCATATGCAAATAGCCCTTTCAAGTGGAATCTCAGATGTATTCTCCAACACGCAGGCACAGCTTATAGGCTCACTCCCAACCAATCCAGGAGCTTACAACATAAATCTGTTTCATACAGATAGCGGAAAGATACTAATCGGAGACTCTTACCTTTCCTGCTATCCTGACTCAATAGTCAAGACTCTTATCCAAGGAGAAAACTCAACAGCTTTGGTCTATCTAACAAACAAAGGAGAAACAAATCTAAGCCAAATACTTGCATCGTTGAGCAGCAACTTGGGGGGCTCTCTAACTATAAGTCGCCAACCAGAAAGTACGCTAGAGCCCGGCAAAAATTCAAGTGTTGAGTTGCTGTTTTCCACTCAAAATCAGCGGGTAGGTGCTTATTCAGGCATGCTAATCGCAAATGCAAGTGGTGGGAGTGAATGCAGCACACTAATAACCCTCTCAGTTACTTCAACTCAGATAGAGGACACACAAGGTCCAGCTGTCACAACACTAAACATATCTCCGCCAAATCCCAATTCAGCGGATAGAATTGTAGTTAGCGCAATGGGAGATGAAACCTCAACAGGCAACAACACAGTATCTTCATGCCTGGCAGATATTGATTATGCAGAAATCTGGAACGCAATGTCTGCCAAAGACGGTTTTTATGATGAAATAAGAGAAGAAGTATTTTATGAGATAGGACTGCTATCTTCTGGACAGCATGTGGTAAGAGTCAAGTGCCTGGACTCACTCTCAAATGCTGGACAAACAGCCACCCATTCCTTTTTTGTTAATGCAAGCATTTCTGACAACATAGGTCCCTCGATTTCTTATCTTAACATCACGCCTACTAATCCAAACGAAAGCAGCCAGATAACAGTTGATGCCATAGCTGACGAGCTACTAAGCGGAGGTTCACGCATATCCTCCTGCGAAATTGGATTGGATTATAATGGAACATGGCAAAATATGACTGCTATAGATGGGGCATACGATGAAGTCGTCGAATCCGTTACCTACAACTTAGGAAATCTAAGCGCAGGGAGCCACACAATACGCATAAAGTGTACTGATTCCCTCTCCAATACGGGTCCCTCAACCATCTTGGGCTTTATTGTAACACAAAGCGAAGAATCAAGAAACAAACTACTCCTGCTTTCTGCTTCATCAATCCCAGGCCAAGATGCCGATGAAAACCGCTGGATTGCATGGTTGCAATACTACTCCTCATCAAACAGACTAAACTGGAGCTTTGATGTTTTTACATATACTGACGTCACCTCAAACAATTTGAATCTTTCAACCTACAAAGTTGCTATTTTAGTTGGAGCTCCCTCTTCTGACGATAATTTCTACAATCTTCTGAGAAGCTACAAGAATTCCGGCCATTTCATAATCTTACTGGGGAAAGCCTTTATCTATGGGGGAATGAATCTAAATCTCACAACAAGTACTTCATCCTCCATATCCAGAGACGCTTTGATAGTGATAACTTCCCATCCTGTAACCTCAGGATATGCAATCAACAATGAATACGCAACAACTACCTCCAATGCCGCAATCTATTACAACACAAGATATAGAGGAACAAATATACTTTCAATTGAAGGATATCCAACAAGAACAGTTACTGCAGAGCACGAGCGCGTAATAAGCTTTGGTGTTAGCCGTCCTGACATTCTTACAGCGGACGGTGAAACGTTTGTCAGTAGAATAATCAACTATTCTATCGCAAACTCACGATGAGGTAGAGATATGAAAAAAAAGAAGGCTCATGCGGGAATTGAGTTTCTTATAATGTTCTTTTTTGTCCTGTCAGCGTTTGCATTTGTAGTTTCTCTTCACTCACTCTATACTGAAGAAGCATCAAAAATAGTAACTTCAGTCAAATCAAACGAGATGTGTCTTGCAATATCCGGCGCGTTTAATGCGCTTTATCCTCTTGGAGAGGGTTCTTCATATCTTCTAAATCTCTCAACTTACCCCCGGGCCCAGAACCACAGTGTCTGGATATCAATCGAGCAGCAGCGTATAGTGGTAGACAAGGTTTCCTGTCCCTTAAGCTTTCCTATGCTTTCAAGTATCACTAATTCATCTTTTTTTCAGATTGAAAGAAATTTGTTTTTAAGAAATTCAGGCGGAGTGATGGTAATTGAGCAATAAAAACCACTATGTCACAGGGCAGCTCATATCCATAGATGCTGTTGTTTCCCTAATCGCGCTTATTTTTATAATCCTCTTATTTTTGTATCATTGGACAGAAGGTATCAAAATCACAAGCAATCTTGTAAGAAGAAATGGAATGGAGCAGTCAGCAATTGTTGCTTCAGATATTCTCTTAAAGTCTTCAGGCTATCCCCATAATTGGAATCAGTCAAATGTACAGGCAATCGGGCTTGCTTCCTCACCCCACGTACTTTCAGTAGATAAGATATTAGCATTCAAGAATATATCATACAACACATCAAAGAAACTCCTTGGCATAGTTGATGAGTTTTATTTTTATATAGACGATATCGAGGGAAATAGGATACACGAAGTTGGAAATTCCACATCAAGCGAGCTCTCTATCTCTGTTGTGAGGTTCGCGCTTCTTGATGGAAAAATGGTAAGAGTAGGGATGCTGATACATGGGTAAAGGATTTATATTTACGCTTGATGCCGTTCTTGCGCTATTTTTAGTATTCTTACTCTTACCAACTATGATATACCTGCTCCGAGGCATACAACCACCAAATTCTCTGCTTCTATTGGAGAAGAAATCAAATGATGCACTCGCAGTCCTTGGAAAAAACGGCGAGTTGGCAACTCTCAATGCATCGTCTCTCAACGCCTCTCTTACCAACCTTCTTAGAGGGCTTTCATGGCATCTTGAGATAAAGTATTACAATTATTCAGGAAGTTTTTTAGAGGCAGGCTCGCTATCTGTTGGAAGTCAGCCACCAATCGATTCTCCAATAATTGTTTCGTCTAGTCGACTTTTTTTGGTTCCAAATCCTGAAAAAGGGGTAAAATACTACGGCATCGCAAGGTTATCTATATGGCAGAAAAAAAAGGAGTAGCCGCAACAGCATCCGTAATTCTTCTTCTTAGTATCCTCCTATATCTTTCTTATTATCTCTCGCTTTACTCTTCTTCGCTTTATTCCTCATCCACTTTACTATCAGAGTTTGAGACAGCAGGCGTAAACTTTGACTCAATTGATCAGGCAGTCAGAGAAACGACAAAAAGAAATGCAATCGATGTTTCACAAAAACAAACTAATTTGTCAATAGCAATCAACTCTTCGCGCCTCCCTACCTACTTTGAGACACTAGGCGCCACTGAAAAATTCCTGCGGCTACAACCAGAACTAAATTCAAACATAATTACAGACAACCACTCCGTAGTGGTAATATTAACTCCTTTGAACATAACCCTTAACTACTCCTCTTCCAGATTCCTTGTTGCTCCGACCAACCAACAACAGGACATACCTAACATCTCATTTTATGAAATCTCATTACTTTTGCAATCACCAACGCCATCTATTAACTGGAGTTACCTATCAGAGCTTGAGGAAAATGACCCTTCCGCACTCCGCGTTAGAATAGCAATACAGGGAACAAACGGAACCACCTATTCACAAAAATATGTTAGTAGGACTTTACCTTCAAGAGCCGACCTTCTCAATTCGCAGGGGATTCCTATAATAAACATTAACGTTAATCCCTCCTCTACTCTAAATATCACGTGGATTCCAGACACATATATAAAGATTAATGCGGGATTGAATAGTGCCGTTGTAGCTGAGCTAAAAAGTGTTGTCATCAACACAAGCATAAATAAATGGGGATATAAGAGTAGGGGCGTGATATTGAGTGAAGATTAAAGATATCATGAGAAAGGAATTTGTGCTTTTGCGTGCAGATGATAGCTTGGAACACGTACTAAAGACCTTTGCAAAGGAAGGGATAACTTCAGCTCCGGTAGTCGATGATGGCATTTTTATTGGCGTAGTAAGCGAGTCAAGTCTTTTAAGATACTTATCCCCCCAAAAGTTTCTTTTTTTCTGGAAGAGAGACAAACCAAAATCCATAGATGAGATAAGAAGAATAACAGCTTCAAATCTTGCAAAAAAGGCAACCCTTACATTAAAACCAGATAATGAGCTTATTCAGGTGATCTGGAAAATAGCTGCAAACCCATATTGTGTCCCAATTTTAGACAAAAACAAGTTAGTCGGCATAATAAGAGGGGAGGATATTCTTCAGCTATTTTTGAAAGAACTTGCAGTTTTGGAATCTGAAGCCACTAATTCTAAAAAAGAATGGTCATATTCTGAGACTCAAATAGATAAAATCTTGGAGATGATAAGAACTAAGGGCTCTGTATCCTGCAATGAGCTTGCGCGGGAACTAAATACCAGCCAGAGAAATATAGAGCGAATCTGCTCTTCTCTTCACAAACATCATCTCATCAAGTTTAGATATTCTTTCTTTAGAGGGGCAATAGCTGAAAGGCTGGAGCATGAAACGAAATGAAAAGCAGAAGATACGAAAGCCAGAATATCATGGATAACTCTGGAAGAATTAAGGAAACAGAACTTGATTCCTATAACCTATGTGACGGAAGCCTCAAGGCCAATGTAGCAATCAAGAAAAGAGAAGGAGAGTGCATAAAGTCCTATTTTTTGGAAGTACCAAAGTGGAAAGAAGGAACAGAGGCATTTGTTGAGGATATAAAAGCAGAAATTCTTAAGAAAGTCAAAATAACTACGCAAGAAGCACTTAACATACGAATCCTTGATGAAGTCAGAGGAAAATTTCTTTCGCTTGCTCGTAGCATGATTCTTGATGCTCTACCGCACATCTCAGAAGAAGAGGCTGACGCTATTTCACGAAAAATCATACAAGATATGCTTGGCTTAGGAGACATAGAGTTCTTTATAAAAGATGATAATATAGAAGAAATCTGTGTCAACGGAGCTTCTCAACCAATCTGGGTTTATCACAGAAAACATGGGTGGCTAAAAACCAACATATCCATTGCTTCAGAAAACCAAATCTGGAACTATGCAAGCGCCATTGCACGAGGCGCCGGCAGACAAATAAACGTTCTTTCACCTTTTCTGGATGCTTATCTTCCAACAGGGGACAGAGTAAATGCAACTCTTTTTCCAATATCTTATTTTGGAAATACAATCACAATAAGAAAATTTGCAAGAAAACCATGGACCATCACAGACTATCTAACTACTAAAACACTCTCTTTGGAAGTAGCTGCAATTCTTTGGCTTGCAGTTCAATACGAAACAAATATCCTCATTTCTGGTGGAACGGGTTCAGGAAAAACTAGCCTACTCAATGTTCTCTCAATGTTTATCCCACCAAATCAAAGAGTTACAAGTATTGAGCAGACAAGAGAACTAACCCTCCCCCCTACCTTTCAGTGGGTACCTCTCGTCGTGAGAGAGCCGACAAGTGAAGGAATGGGTAAAGTGAGCATGCTAGACTTACTAATAAACTCTCTAAGAATGCGGCCTGATAGAATACTTGTCGGAGAGATCAGAAGAGAAGAGGAAGCGCAAGTCCTCTTTGAAGCCATACATACTGGCCACTCCGTATGCGCGACAATGCACGCTGAGACGGTGTCAGAAACCGTCAAGAGGCTTCTCAATCCGCCATTTTCGATACCGCCGGTTATGGTTGAATCTCTCCATCTAATAATACCAATGTACCGTGACAGAAAAAGTAATATACGAAGAATTTTTGAGATAGGTGAGGTTCTCCCAAGCGAGAGAGAAGGCATAAAGGAAAGAATAATCTACAGGTGGAGACCCTATAAAGATGCTATTGTTGCAGTTGAACCAAGCGTCCGCTTTATCGAAGCAATAAAAACCTATACCAACATATCGGACACAGAAATAAAAAGCGACTTAAAAGAAAAGGAGGAAGTCCTCCAGTTCATGGTCGAAAAGAACATAAACTCAGTCGAGGGAGTTGGAAATATAATATCCGACTATTATGACTCCCAGTCCTCGTTGCTTACAAAGATTCGCAAAAAACAAATATAGCCTCTGCAGGTGATGAGCGATAATGATAGATTTTATTCCCTTTCTCCCTTTAAACCCTCGAGGCAGATTAACGAAAAACATAATAAGACATTTCTATCCCCTTTCGTCTCTTTTTGTAAAACTATTTCCTCACCTTAAAGCAGAGCTTGAAGAATCTGAGATTGCATTTGATGCATTAGAATACGTTAGCAGTGCGTTCCTTTCATTTCTTATTTGGCTTATAGCCACCCTCTTAATACTTCTCACTTACATTTATGCAACTGGTATCTACTCATATACACTAAAACAACTTTCCATTGCAGGTGTTTTCTCTTTTCTTCTTCCATTAGCTTTGTTCATATATACTATGCTTTATCCGCGCTGGATTGCAAGCAAAAGAAGATTAGAACTTGAATCTGACTTGCTTTTTGCACTGAGAGGCTTGTTGATACAAACAAGTGCAGGTGTTTCTCTTTACGATGCATTAGCTTTTCTAAGTGAAGGTTACGAAGACAAGAAAACAGGCTATGGGGAAGTAGGAAGGCAATTCCATCTAATTGTGCAGGAAGTGCGTGGAGGCAAAGAATTCACTCAAGCCCTTGAAGAAAATGCAGCAAGACACAGATCCCCTTATTATAGACGTGTGTTATGGCAACTTGCAAACGCAAACAAATCTGGAGCTAATATAAGCAGAGTTCTTCAAGAGATCGTTTATTCACTCTCAGATGAGCAGAGAATCCTAATTCGCAACTATGGTTCAAAGCTAAACCTTCTCGCTCTCCTGTATATGATTTTTTGCATAATTGCTCCTACTATGGCAATCATTTTCCTTTCAATAGCAAGTTCCTTTGTTGAGACATCTTTTTTTAACGAGATAACACTTGGGACCATGCTTCTTGCACTTGTACTCTTTCAGATACTTTTCATGGGGCTTATAAAGACCAGCCGGCCAGTGGTGGCGCTATGAGCTACTTAGAAAAATTGTACGACAACATAACCTCTCTCCTTTATGTCTGTGACATCAAATACACTACTTCAGAATTCATTCTCCGGATGTTTGCCTATGGAATTGTGCTAAGTCTAGTCATTTTTGCGGTGCTATCTGCTTATTCAACATCCCTGTCATTTTTCGGGTCTCTATTTATATTTGCTATCTTTGAGATATCAATTTACTTTTTCCTACTTGTCAGTGCAAATAAAAGAACTGCTCAATTAGAAGAGTCTCTGCCGGACTTTCTTGCTTTTATGGCAAGCAACATACGGTCAGGGATTACATATGACAGGGCTCTTCTGCTGTCTGCAAAGAAGGAGTTCGGTTACCTTTCACGTGAAATAGACTATGCCGCAAAGGAATCTCTTGCTGGCAAGCCATTACAAGAAGTTCTTCTGGGGCTGGGAAGGAGAAGCCGTTCCGTGGCACTTTCCAAGTCAATGCGCCTTATAGTTCAAGGGTTTAATTCGGGGGGGAATCTTGCAAGCCTCTTGGACCAAACGGCCATCGAAATCCGCCGCTTCTCACTAATCAGAAAAGAAGTCCAATCTTCGATTTTAGTCTATAAACTTTTCATCTTTGCTGCAATTGCTCTGGGTGCTCCTCTTCTATATTCGGTTGCGAGTTTTCTAATAGAACTGATCTATGAAAGCAAACAAAGGATTTTCACTGAGGCATTTTTTGAGGGCGTTTCTTATCTTCAACTCACCCCTTCTTACAATCCAATAACTCCCTCTCTAGTATTCTCGTTTTCTCTTCTCGCAATCTTAATAACGTCATTTTTTGGTTCACTTACCTCAGGAATAATCTCAAAAGGAGAAGAATCGGAAGGCATTGCTTATTTTCCACTAGTAATCACAATATCTATCGCCGTTTTCTTTTTAAGCAGATTCTTGTTGGAATCATTTGTTAAAAAGATTTTCCTCTTGTAGTAAAATTAGTTTATCATTAGACCATTAATTTTTTCATCGTCCCCACATCAAAATCGATGTAGCAACTTGTAGAGTGAAACTTGTAGTAGAAATTAGTTTATCATTAGCCTACCAACTGCCTATCACTTCACCCTACTCTCCCAGTAAGAGTTCCGGAATCCACATACACAAATCCACTTACAAGGTCTCGATAAGTAATTTCAACCTTCAAGCTGTAACCCCCTCCCTTTGCAGGCGCTCCTGGCAACGTTCCAACACTTATCGTACTTGATGTTCTCCCAGCAGAGATATTCATTGGAGTGGCATACACCACTGAGTTTCCTCTAAACGTTGCATTTATCTTTACTACTTCTATATCTGACCCAACGGCATTTCTAAGCTGTATGCTCATAGCTCCTCCTTCTTCAATTCTCCACGCCGATACTCCCACTTGAGTAAACCCTATGGCCTTACTTCCTATAAAGTTCTCCATATCAAAAACGCCAAGAGCAAAAAGAGCCCCTACGACAAGTACTATCAAAAGGAGAGCCCATCCATACGTCATCAAAAAATCAAGTCCTGCTTGTGCTCTTAGAATACGCATAAACACACAGCCTACTAATCACAATATGAATTTATAAATATTATTACTGTATTGAAACTCAAACCTACAATCCAAGCGGCAGGTTAGGTGTTTATGATTTGGCACGTCCTCCTATTTATCCTATACTTCTTGACACTTCTCATTTCTCTTCACATAGGCAAAAAAATGCACGGCGGTCCATTCACTTCGGTATTGCCATTCTTTATATCTGCAGTTGGCATTTTGGCTGCAAAGCACTTTTTTGAGCTTATATTCGTGCTTTTTTCTTTTCAAGTAGAAAAAGACTTAGATTCTCTGAGATTTTCAACACAAGCTCTCCAGCTTGTTGCAGGCATAATGCTAATGACTGCCCTCTATCATTTTTACCATATGGGCCATATTTTTAGTGAGTGGAAGAAGGTGCGCTAGATGGGGGAAGAAACATTAATTGGACTTGCAATTGGAGTAAAACTTGCAGTCTTCTTGGCAATTTTCTTTTATTCCCTTCTAATAGCAGAGCTTGGCAGGTTAAGGGAATTCTGGCTTTTTATTGTCTTTGGTGCAGCCTATGCCATTGTAGCCTCCCTTGAATTTATAGCTGTCTTTTCATCATTTTCTCAAGGACTTGTGCTATCCTTGGATAGTATACAGACAGCAATATACATTCTTGAAGGAATCGGCGCTATCTCCCTTTTGGCAATCCTCTACTCGATTGACAAAAATATAAAGAACTACAAATAGGGGATAGAAGGTAGATGTCAAAACATTTCTCTCTCTCTTATCTCAAGCCGAACTCAGTTACTCTTTTTATTGTTCCTGCAAGCAGGTACATAAATATAAACAATAAAATTTTGAAGCACTTCATAAATAAGCTTAAGTTTTTCTGCATTTACGTATCTGTCAGTAGGTCTGCGGTTGAAATAGAAAAAATACTCAAAAAAGCAAGTATCCAGACAAAGAATATCTTTTACATAGACGCAATCTCACGCTCGCCAATAGGAATTCAGCGAATAGGCAATGCCATATTGTTAGAAAACCCTAAAGATTTAACACATATAAGCATAGCACTCTCAAAAGCGGTCTCCTCCTCTCCCGGAAACAAAAGAACACTTATTTTTGTAGACAGCCTCTCAACTCTAGTTATATATAACGGCATCGATACTGTTACTAAATTTATGCATTATCTAATAAATCAATCAAAAAGGTGGGGGGTATCAGGAGCCTTCATATCTGTAGAAGAAGAAGCTAATACTGCGCTTCTCTCAAAACTTGAAAATCTCGTTGATCATTACATTAAGGTCTGACTACTTTTCGAGTTCACTTAAAAAACTTCTGCATCAGGATAAATCTCTATCCCCTTTTCTGTTATCTCCATTGGGATAAGTCTAATCTCGTGTTTGCTTTCAGTCATCTTTCTTACAAATATTGTTCTTACAAATGTTCCGCTTTCCTTCTTTTCGGTGAGGCTAAAGACGATCACTCCATCAGCTACAAACTCTTCAAAGCCTGTTGAAGAAAACCCATGGGCGCCTTCTTTTATATCCGTAATTGCAAGCAAGGTTATCTTAAGCGATTTTATCTGTCGCCTTATATCTGAAAGGGCTTTTCGAATATCATAAACATTTTCAAAGTAAGCTGTAATTAGACTAAAAGGATCGATAACAATCCGTTTTACCCCATAACGCTCAGTATGGTCCTCTATTATCTCTTTTAGCACATCGAATCTATAAACTTCAGGTTTGACAACAACAAGTTTGTTTTCTTGGATGAGTCGAGAGGCAGCCTTGCAAATTCTTTTTGCCTTGTTTATAATTTCTATTGGTTCATCTTCTAACGTGATATATAATCCAGGCTCACCCTTTGTCGCCCCCCAGCAAAGGAACTGCAAGGCAAAGGTCGATTTTCCAGTTCCGCAAGTCCCAGACAAGAGTGTGAGGCTTGAAGCCGGGATTCCGCCACCGACAATTCTATCAAACTCAGGAATGCCAGACTCAATTCTACTTGTATCCTTGACCAATATTCTAAAATTACCTCTCCTATCTATTCTCTTAAGTCTCTTTTCTTTACCACCAATCCTTTTTCTATTCCTCGTTGATGCCATAAACAAATAATTCTTCTGAAAAGCTTATAAAGTAAAAAGAATGGCCATTTTATTGTCTGGACGTGCAGGAGGGAGAAGCAAGGCAAACCAGTTCATCAAATTCGAGGCAGTCGAAGAATTGCTCAAAATCATCCATCTGTTGTGCACTTCAAACCCCTTCCTGCTTTTCTCCTTCCGCGCAAGGGCATTATTTGTGTTCGCGCCAAATTTGGTTAGTGCTTAGTACGTGGGTAAAGTGCAGGAGGAGGGATTTGAACCCACGAAGGCCTAAGCCACGGGATTTCAAATTAAACTGTTTTTGTTACAGCATTAATCTTAAGTCCCGCCCATTTGACCAGGCTCTGGTACTCCTGCAGAAATAATTTTTGTAAAAAGATGTTTATAGATTTTTATATTGGTGTCTTTAGCGCTTTCAAATCAACTTCTCATAACTCAACCATTCGTTAGTCTAACCATACATACTTCCTATGCCGTAATCCTTTCCCTCAGCTTCTTTATATTTATTATGAACTGATTTTGCTTTTTCTATTAATTCCTTCATCTTGTCTTGGATTTCGGTAGCTTCTCTCTCCAATTCCGAGGTATCTACATTTATCCCGACAAGTTTATTTAATGCTTCGATAACCATTGCAGCACCCTTGGGATCCATAAATTCAGCGTGAGCTTCTGCAAGTAGAGAACTTACGGGATATCCAAGGCCAGCTCCGATTGAGAGGAGAACGGCAGCAACGCCTGTAGTCGCACCTTCCTTTATAACAGACACCCCTTTTATCTGCGATAATCTTTTTACAAGTGAAGGTGTGCTTGCAATTGCATAAACAGTATCCTGTTCTCCTTTTATTGTAATTCCACCAAGTGAAATAATCTCCCTTGCCTTCTTCTCTTTTGCGTACTCAAAGATTACCTCTGCTAGGTTTCTTACTTTTATCATAGGAATTACAAATTCCGAGAGTATTACAATAATTCTTTTACTAGGCGAAGCATAGACCCTTGCAGGGTGCATTGGCAAATAATTGTGCACTGCCGCCAAAGGTGGAAATGCGCGGCTTGTTACATACCCTACTTGTTCCATCTTGAGCTTCTCAACAAGATACGATGCGGCAACTGTTCCAACCAAACCTATTCCCGGAAATCCTTCGACTATAATAGAGTTTTTTATAGAATACTTTTTCGTTTCAACTATCTTTACGTCATCTATCATACAATGAATTATCTGAGTAAAAATTAAAAACCTACTTTAAGTGGATTTGCGTCCATGGCAAAAGAGAACAAGAAAAGAGAGGAAGCAGCCATCAGCAAAAAATATGGAAAAAATTTGGATTTGTCCCCTTCAATATGTCCAACCATAAGAGATGAGAAGAGACAGCATATTACTAAATAAATGCGATTTGCCAGAGGAAGAGCATTTTTTATTTCAGCCCCACCCAAACTACTCTCTCTCCCCAAGAAGTTCGTTTTCCCAATATCAAGCGAGTTTGCCATAGACAACACACTTCCAAGAATAAGGGGCACTAAAACTCCTCCCCCAATAATAATAGTGTATTTTTGAACAGCCAGGAGACTGGCTCTTTCTCTTAGCAGAGAGAGAAACAAAAAGACATTCTCTGCACCCTCACGCAAAGCTCTTCGAACTTCACCACCGCTTTTGTACCCGTGTAACATAAGAAAGTTTACTCTTTCAAGAAGCTTGGAGCTGTTTCTTTCAGCCATGTCTGAAAGAGCAGAAGATACGCTCATCCCAGCCCTTATCTGATTGCTTGCTGCAGAAAATTCCTTTGAAAGTTCTCCATAGCCTCCTTGGGCAATAGCCTCAATTATTTTTTCTTCTTTTGCAATATTCTGAAGAGACGCCGCATGAAATAGCGCGTCAGGTATAGCGTTTTCAATTTCCTGGTTTCGCCTGCTTTCGACATATTCAAAAATCCAATAAGCGCAGATTGGAAAAATAATTAAAAGACAACCCAGATAAAGAAGAGGAGCCCAAAAAATTCCACTTATGAGCAGCAAAACACCTATAACGATAGACGCAGCAGCTGCCATAAATGCAACCTGAGGCTCTACTCTCATCCTTTTCAAGTATCCTCTAATATCAAACTTCTTAGTTCCTGTCTTGGCGGGGGGCATCATCTTCCATACTAAAATAAGAACCAAGAGGTTAATCAAAGGAAATACTATCAAAAAACCAATCCATAACTGATAAAGCGAAATATCAAACTGAGGCAAGGAGGAAAAAACAACTAACATTACCTGAAAAAAAGCCGGTAACAAGGCAGATACTGCTATAAAAAAAAGTCCAACGAAAGATAATCTTGAAGAATACTCCCTATTCCTTGTTTTCTGGATATCCACAAGGTCATCTGCAAGCCTACGTAAATTTTCACCCTTCGTCCCATACTCATATGCGGAGACAAGCAAATTTACTGCCCTGAGTACATGGCGAGAGTCTACTCTAGTTGCAATGTTGGATATTGCAGAAATTGCAGATGAACCCCCTCTTATCTCCCCCATGGCACGTCTAAACTCCTCTGATACCGCATACTTCCCTTCTGAAATTTTTTCTAATGCCTTCTCAAACGGCATCCCCAAATCAATAAAAAGTGCAATCTCCCTTAGCACAAACGCAAGCTCAGATTCAATTACCTCCGCCCTTTTTTTTGCAAGCACCGCTGGAAAATGCAGACATCCATAAAGCGCAATTCCAAAGAAAACAAGAACACTTCCAACTACAAAAATAATCTCTCCTGTAATTGTAATCGCAATCAAAAAAACAAAAATCAAAACAAGAATTGAGAACAGAACAGAGAATAAAAGATATCTCCTAACATTTATTCCAATTGCGGACTTTTTAAGAAGTGCGCTAATCCTTGCCTCTGTTTTCTGGGAAAATATCCCGAGTTCAGGCAGAAAGTTACCTACAGTTTCAATCAAACCCAATATTAGTCATCCCCATAAGTGAATTTTTGAATTAGTGCGAAGCTTTCTTCATAAGTTGGTTTTCTTCTTGCAAGTTTTCTGATAAATTCCTCTCTTCTACTAATCTCAGACAAAACTTCGTTCTTACTTATTCCTAAAAATGACGCTATCCTGTTAAATGTAGTAGAATTTAGATACTGTGGAATTAAACAATCCTTCTTTTCATCATATTGAAATAACATCTTAACCCCAATCTCCCCCTCTTTTTTTACTTCTGCAATCTCAGTTATCCTTCTTTTTTCACCGACCCTCTTTGTTTTTGCATCATAAAAAGAAATTCTCCTCTGGCATATAGTAAGGTCAAGGGATCTACAGTCCATATCCGAGACACCCAAATTCTTCATCCTCTGGATGGCTTCCTGGGAACTTTGGGCGTGCATAGTCGCATAACTCCCTTTTGCTTGTCCGGAAAGCATTGTCTCAACTAGTCCGCTCACTTCCTCACGGGTTCTTACTTCTCCAACAATAACCCTATCTGGTCTCATGCGCAAGCTGTCCCAAACCATCTCCTTTATTCCGATTCCAAGTTCCTCGTTTGCAATCATTCTTACAAAATGAGGTTGTAATACCCTAATCTCAGGAGTATCCTCAAATGCAACAACTCTTTCATTTTTTGGTACAAATGAAAAAAGCGCATTTAGAGTAGTAGTTTTTCCGCTGGCGGTATTGCCGCACACAAGCATTCTCAAGTCAAACTGCATTGCACACCAGAGAAATGATAACGCTTCAAAAGTCAGTGTTCCATTGAGCGCAAGCTCCCAGGGAGCAAACGGTGAGCTCGAAAACTTTCGTATTGTAAGCTCCCCTTGAGAAAGGGGCGGGATGCTTGCATGAATTCTCGAGCCTCCTGGAAGAATAGCGTTTAATTTTGGTTTTTGGTACGTTACTCTTCTTCCCATTTCACGACCCATCTTATTTATGACTTCAATCAACAATTCCTCGTCGCTGAAAACTAGATTCGTTCTTTTCCACCCCGAATTTCTAAGATAGATATAAACAGGCTTTCCAAGACCAATAACTGATACCTCCTCAACATCACTGTCAGATATAGGACATTCGAGCCCGCAAAATCCGCTTATATGAGAAAGGCATGCCTCCAGAATATCCCTATACTGGTCTTCTCCAAGCTCTATCTGATTCTCGCGGCAATTTTGTTCTATAATCTCTCCAATAGCCCTCTCAATCTCCTCTTTCTCAATCGTTTCGTGTTCTCGTGAATATTCCGAAAATTTTGTGATTATCTCTTTTGCAAACTCTCTTTCCTCATTAGAAAGTGGAGGTAAGGGAATTTGATACTCTGCCTTTACGGGTAATATCCGCCAGCCAATGTCTGTTGTTTTTTGTTCTCCCACTAAACTACCGATATTTTCTCTCCACATTTTATTTTAAATTTTCTTGCAAAACCCGCAGGCATTTCAAGCAGAAATCGACACTTTCTCCGAGGTCTTATATAAAGAGTAAATGGCTTGACCGACTGAAAAACATCCACCACAACGTAATTAGCATCTAGAAATACTGCGTCAAATGAAAAAAATACAAAAAGCGAATGTATAGCCCAACGCTTATCTTCTTCAAACTCAAACAGGATAGGGGCTGCTTTTTTTCTGAACATCAATCCTAACACTTTACTAATGGAACTTGCAGCGACTTCAGCGTTCTTTGCTATTGTCTGTCTTCCCTTCTTTATTTTAACCATGAGGTACATTCACGTCTTTATTTTCCAAATCTCCTCTTTCTTTTCGAATACTCTAGGAGTGCCTTCTTAAACTCTCGTTTATCAAATTCCGGCCATAATTTTTTTGAAAAATAAAATTCCGAGTATGCTGATTGATATGGCATAAATCCAGAAGTTCTTATCTCTCCAGAAGTTCTTATAATTAAATCGGGGTCAGGTAAGTCATTTGTATAAAGAAGCTTCTGAAAGCTTTTTTCATTTACTCGGATCCCCAATTCAACCGCCTTATTAACCGCATCCACAATCTCTTGTCTGCCCCCATACCCAAAAAATAGATTCAGGAAATATTTTTTGTTTTTTGAAGTCCTCTGCTCTATCTCAGCCATCTTCTTTTGAATACTCTGCGGAAAAATCTCCCTTCTTCCATAGAATCTTACCCTTATTTTGTATTTTGAATAGTCTTTCTCCTTTTCCCCTTCTTTGAGCTTTTCTTCGAATAACCTAAAGAGATAATTCACCTCCTCTTTGCTTCTTGTAATGTTTTCAGTTGAGAATCCCCAAAGAGAGACCATCTTAACTCCCAATTCCCTGCACCACTCGAGGGTTTTTTTCATATTTTCTATTCCCTTTTTGTGACCTTCAAGCGTTGGCAGACCATTTTTTCTTGCCCACCTGCGGTTTCCGTCAGGAATTATTGCAACGTGGTATGGTTTCATAAAAACAACTCAACCGAAAGCAATCATCTTGATATAATCAATTAGCTTTTCTTTTTCAATCATTTTGGTTGGCATATCCATATGCCCATGCTTTTCCAAAAAGCGGTCTGTTTTTAATCCCTTTACAATTCTGAAGCCCATTTCAAGTGCACCATCCCCAATATTGTTGAGAAAGCAACGCACAATATTGTGGATAGCGAGGTCAGCTTCATATCTTTTTCGCCATTCAGCCTCATATAATTTAGGCTTCTCCACACATCTTCCAGCTATTTTTCCACACAGGCAACCAAAAACAATCCCCCCTCCAGTACTTGCCTTTACTTGGCCAGCAGCATCTCCAACTAGCATCACGTTTCTGCCTTCAAATGTACCTGAAGTTTTTTTCCTAACCTCAAGAGGAATGAGCGCTGACGACGTATTCCTCCTCTTCATGTCCTTAACCCCAAGTTTGCTTATGAATCTATCAAAAAATTTCTTGCTGTTATTTGGAAGACCAACTCCAACCCCTATTCTTGAATAGCCGTCACATGCTGGCACGACCCAACCAAAAAATCCTGGAAAGTCCTTTTGAGATAAGTACACATATACTCTGTCTTTTTCGGGTGCGAAATCAACCTCTTGCTGATAAGTGTTCACAAAACGCCTTATTCTCGGAAAACGAAAATAATCTGCCACAAATGAATTCGGCCCATCAGCTCCCACAATCTCTCTTTTTGATGCAATATCACTTTTAGAGACTCTTTTTCCGTAGATAATTTTTACTCCCTCTTTCTCTGCCCTTTCGGCACATAAAACATCAAAATGCGCTCTGTCAATTACATATGCTGCTGTACTTTTACACTTTATTGCAATCTCTTCTTTTCCTGCAAAGATGCGAGCCCCGCTTATCTGAGAGAGAACACACTTTCTGTAATCTATAAACTCTGAAAGCTCGTCCAAACCTGTCTTTGAAACAAGACCGGTGCAATTAACGGGATTTCCTATTTGTCTATGCTCTTCATAAACTACTACATCATGTCCACTCATCGCTGCCGAAATTGCGCAAAAAAGCCCTGCAGGCCCTCCCCCCACGACGTCCAGTTTTGCCATGTCCTAGCTAAGTAGCATTTAAAGTTAAAAAACAATACAATAACAATAAAACCGTTTGATTGTATGCTTCAGAGAGAAAGTGCAAGAAGTGTGATTTTAATACTGCTCTTTTCATTACTTATCCGACTTGCTCTCTTTCTCATTGTTCCTATAACTGGCGACGCTGTCTTTCACTATAATTTTACCAAATTCATTGCTTCAAATCTTTATATCCCTTCATTTGAGATTGAAGTCGGAGCAGGTGCACTCCCTTATTTCCATCCGCCTCTACACCACTTGCTCGGTGTTCCGCTTTACTGGATAGACCCTAAACTACCATTTCTTGCACCCCTCGTCTATGGGGTAATCGGCCTATTCTTTGGCTATAGGTTACTAACATTACTTTTTGGCAAGGAGATTGCGTTCTACTCGCTTATTTCTGCTGCTATCCTCCCACCGCTTCTCTATTACTCAGCCATAAATTATACTGATTCGCTTATGTTTTTGACGATAACAGGAGCTCTTTATTTTTACTTCAAATATTCTAAAGAACACCTAAAAAGACACTTCATCTATTCAATAATATTCTCAGCTTTCTCACTCTTAACCCATTATCATGGCATCGCAGTACCATTAGGTATTGCCTTTCACTCTATTTTTTCAAGGAAAAACAAAACAGACGCAATTCTATCCCTAGTCGTCCCTCTTCTCCTCTCTTCCCCATGGTATGTCCGCAACTATCTTCTCTATGGTAACCCAGTTTTCCCAGTATTTGATTTAGGTTTTTATCCAGGAGCACAATATGATGTTCCAACTTTTTTTGACTCCACAACGCGCCTTATTTCTCCTATCTTTTGGTTAAACATGCTTCTTGAATTTATGATTGGTGCTCCTAATTCTGGAGATTCTTATTCTTATATCTCACAAAACCAATCAGTATCTCCCCTTTTGCCCGCCCCCTTTGTTCCGGCTGCACTTGTTTTTTGGTTACTAGCTTGGGGGTACGTCCTATTAATAATGCTTTATGGCCTCCATTCTCTTCTTTCAAAAGAAAAACATCTAGCAACATTATTTATCTTTCTTTTTTTACTTTCTCTATTTTTTTCTATTCAGACCCCATATCCTCGAATGTTTTTTTCTACTTTTCCATTTCTAATCGCTGGAGCAGGATTCGGAATAAATCATCTTTTGGTCCGCTTTAAGATAAAAGCATTAATCAGTCTTGTAATTGCAGGGCTTTTAATTGTCGCCGTTCCATTTGCCTATGCGGTTACTTACAAGAAACTTTTTGAAAAACACCTCGAGTATTATTCCCTTATCAAAGAAAAAATCCCAAAAGATTCAATTATCCTTTCGACCTCTCCAGAAAGAATAATCTTCTATTCTGGAATACTCTCAAACTATTTTGGTAATGTAAAAGGGCGAATCCCAGCTGACATTCTCTACTCCAAAAACTATCCTGCACTAAAAGAGTACAACATAACTCACATATGCGAGACTACTCTTCTTCACCTAAGTCCAGTTGAAAAGGAATTTTTTGATAGCATAGAACAAGAGCCACTCTTCATATACAAGAGCAATGGATACTTCGGCAAATGCTGGAAAATCTAGCACTGTCATGTTTTTTATACTTAAAGCTCAAAGTATCTCAGGAGGTTTATTCTCATGTTTCAGTTTGACGCAATAAAATTGCTAGCTATAATACTATTGACATCATTTTTTCCAGCTCTCCCTCTTACATTTGCCATCCTTAGAAAAACACACTTCCATATAATTGAAAAGTTGCTCTTTGCCTTTACAATAGGTTTCTGTCTTATACCGCTCCTTTCTTTTTTTGAATTCTTCTTTTTTGGAATCAGTTTCTCAATTTGGCTGATTTACACAAACATCCTACTCACATTCCTAGTTGGGCTGTTAGCATGTTGGAAAATAGGTATTTTTTCAGATATAAAAATCAATCCCTCTCTTATTAAAACATCAAATGAATTCCGTATTCAGAATGTAGCACCACATTTATTTCCGCATCTTGCTCCAGCTTCAATACTCGTTCTTTCATTTATTGCCTTTTGGATACGGTTACAATCATACACTCCAATATACCAGGAACTTGATCCCTATTTTTATATGTATGGCGCACGACAAATTATAACTGATGGAGCAGCTCCCCTTTTTGACGATACTGCCTGGTATCCTTTTGGAAAGCCAAACCACCGTACGGCCCCTCTTACAAGCTATCTCGAGGCTCAGTGGTATTTGCTTTACACAAATTCGTCGGAATATTATAACTACCTTCTATCCGTAGTCTCATCCTTTTATCCACCCATTGTTGCCGGCTTGTTAGTATTTTTTGTCTATCTACTCATATCTCAAGAATATGGAAGGAGGTATGGCCTTGTTGCTGGCGCTTTATCCGCCTTTTTGCCGGCTACTATAATAAAAATGGCTGCAGGTGTAAATGAGATACAACCTTTCAATTTCTTTGCAATCTTTTTCCTATTCTCATCTTATTCCCTTGCAATAAAATACAAAGAAAATTGGGTTTACTACCTCCTTACCGCCTTTGCTGTTGTAGTTCTTCTTTTCGGATCAAATGCAAACCAAATAATGGTTTTGGTAATCCCCTCCTTCACTATTATCTATTCGCTGTTTCTCATTTACAAAAAAGAGAATATATACTACTTTATGATTCTTTCACTCCTTTATTCGTTTATTGCCCTTGTGTCGACATTAATGTTTGACTTATATCAACTTGGTAAGATATCTGATATCCCTTACCAATACCTCTTTTCTCTTGCAATTTCTGTTTTATTTTGTGCAATCCCCTACTATCTCCAAAACTATGTGAAGGACAAGGAGTTTCGTATATATGTGGTTGGAGGTATTGTGTTAGTCGCCCTTGTTGGTGTTGCTTTTACTCCACTCTTCTCAAAATTCCTAGAGGCTGGAAGAGGAGCGGTCTCAACAATATCATTTGAACAGCCACTAACTCGTACAATACAGGAACAAGGTATTGCTGGCGGTTCATTTGAAGGTGAGGCAGGACTTCTAGCAGCCAACCCTAGAAGCGTTAAGATCCCCTACCTCTCCTTTCTTGATAATTTTGTTCAGACACTAGTACTCTTATTTGCTGTTCCGTCGACACAAGCTATCAACACGCTCCTTTCAATTTTGGATTTTGCAGTTGGAGTTGTCTTTGGTTTGCAAACTAAGACCATTCAAAAAGATGTTAGCCTTGGAATGTTCTTTCTTTTTGGTTCTTTCCTTGCAATTCTGTTTGCATTTGTTAGATCAGTTCAGAGGGGATACAATACACATCGATCAGATTTGTTTGCTCTCTACGCCCTTATAATCTTTCCAATATCCTATGTAGGACTAAATAGGACAAAATATACTATCTTCTTTGCATTGATGCTAGTCCTTGCTGCAACTATTTTAATTGCTGAATTTGAAATATTTCTGGGCTATTTAGTAAACCATTTTGCTAAACTAAGGAGTTGGCCAGAGGAGAAAAGAAGCAAGGCTCTTAAAACTATTCTCTTTGGCATGTTTTGTTTTGCGTTTTTATTTGCACTCTACAGTGCTTTTTCACCAACCCCCCTTGCCTCTTCTATATTGCTAGAATCATCAAAGGTCCGATATCAAGACAACCCAATTGCGATTTCATCCAAGTTCCAAGAGATATGTGGTCGGTTAAAACTGGTTGGTCAGTACGATGAAGAAATATGTAAGGCTGGAGCTTTGGATGAAGCATTTCTCTCTGATATAAACAACCAGTTTTCTTCACGCCTATGCTTCCTTTCTTTAGTTTCTGACATTTTTAGGGGGCCAACAGAATCAGAAAGATATGCCGCTTCGTTTCGTTGTACTCGCATTTCTCCTTACTGGATAGAAGTTATGGACTGGATTGAGCATAACGTTTCCGATAGCGATAGAATTACTTCATGGTGGGATTACGGGCACTGGACAAACTTTTTTGGTAACAAAAAAACCGTCCTTAGAAACGAACACACCTCGCCAAAAATGATTGGAATGATAGCAAGCGCATTCATTGCAGAGTCGCCGGAGGATCTAGCTAAAAAGATGCAATTCTTTGATTCGCGATACTTGATGTTAGACCAGGAGATAATAAGTGGAGGGGGCTACTCCTTCGGAGGAAAGTTTGGAGCTCTAAATTATCTTTCGTGCGCAAACCTCAATCAGACCGACGTCTCCCGTTATCCTGGAGAGTCAGACTGTGAATTTGAACATACTTGGGAGTCAGTATACGTCCCTCGAAACCCCTCTTGGCAAGAAAAATGCACCATATCCTTCTCCCAGAACATTAGAGGCACAACTGCGTATGTGCCAATTCGCCAGAAAACATCAACCGGTACTCAGACGATACTTGCTCCCAGGTATTGCATAGGACAAGCTAAGATGGCTGACGGGTCCATCAATCCACTTGCGACATATAAACTTGACACAAAAACCCAAAGTGGAGACCTCGTCCTAAACAAGGCCCTACTTTTTCAACCAGTGGAACAAACTGAAAACTTTTACATTTTTCATTCCTTTTATACAAAGGACAATATCTGGCCTGGCCAAAACGGAACAGCTGCGAGTGGGTGGGAAGACAGAAAAGGAAAATTCTATGACTCAGTCCTTTATCAAGGCTTCTACTTAAAAGAACTACCGGGTTTCGAATTAGTCTATGAGACAAAGGAGGGGGAAGTGAAAATTTACAGATTGATAAACTTTACAAGCCCATTTAAGTGAGTTTATACCTCAAACATATCCGCGCAGGTAGTCGAGGTGAAATTACTACAATATAAAAAACTAAAATTCTTTTTTGATAGTGGGATTACATTTGCTGGGGTAGTAATCCTAACTTTCTTTGCTTATCTATATCATTTTCTTATGGTTAGATTCTTATCTCCAAGAGATTACGGCGAACTCTCAGTTTTAATCGGAACATTCGCTATAATTACATTTCCAGCAACAAGCATACAATCTCTCCTTTCCACTGAAGTCTCCCGTCTTCATTTAAAAAGAGAAGAAGAAAAAATGACGTATTTTATTTTTAAGCATCTTGGACTTTTTGCGTTTATATGTTCAATACCTTTTTTTCTTTCTCTCATTTTTATTTTTCTATTTAAGGATGCAGCAGTTCCTTATGTTCTAATGCTCCTTGGCACTATTATTATCTATCTCATAGCAATTCCCAGTGCTTACTTTCAAGGAACAGAAAACATAGTCATAGCCTCATTTATTCAAGGCTTTATAGCTTTTATAAGATTCATAGTATCTGGAATAATGGTAATTCTCGGGTTAGGCTTATTCGGAGCGATTCTTGCCTTTCCGCTGTCCTCATTATTTGTCCTCTCACTTCTGCTTATACCATTCATTGGCAAAAAAAGAATCGAGAAGTATAGCATAAACTTTAATTATCGCATAGGTTATGTATTTGTAACGGGCATGCTTTTTACTATCTTTATGTATCTTGATTTGTTTGCTACAAAACTTTTTATTGGTGCCGAAGCGGCAGGAATATACAACGCAGCTGCGATAACTGCAAGAATATTATACTTTCTTTCTAGCGGGCTTGTACTAGTTTTCATGCCAACAAGCTCAAAATTATCAAAAAAGGAACCCCCCGGAAAAAGACATCTCATCCTACTTGGAAAGTCTGCTTTCATGTTGTTGTTGCCACTCCTATTCTTTCTTGCCGTTCCTTCTCAGATACTTTCTTTTTTCTACACACCGCAGTTTTCATCTCCTCTTGTCTTTTCCATCCTTTCTATAGGCGCCTTTTTCTTTTCACTATTCTTTCTTTCTATAAACATATTCTGGTCATATGGAGATGAAAAAACGCCCTTCCTTCTATCCCTCCTCGGAGTATTCTTACACTTTCTTATCCTATGTTTTTTGGGGTTTTATTATCCTTCTATTGAGAACTTTTCGCTTGCAACGTTGTTGTCCAGCATAACACTATTCTCTCTTTCTTTTCTCTTTCTCTTTGGATATCCAAAAAGCCTTTTGGGTTATCACACATCAGAATTTTAATTTTATCTAGCAAATTCTTTTCATTTGAAATAAGGCGATTTTTCTATGGAAGTCCTTGTGGTTGGAGCCGGAGAGTGGGGGAGAAATCATATAAGAAACTACCTCAAACTTCCGTCGATTAATGTCACTGTGTGCGAACCAAATTCCCGCAATGCAGAAATTGCAAAGAAAATGTTTGGAGTTGAGATAATTTCAGATTACACTAAAACCTCGCCTGACGCAGTTTCTATCTGCACTCCAGCTTCCACACATTCACAGATAGCTGCTTACTTTCTTTTAAAAGGCATCCCTACTCTAGTTGAAAAGCCGCTTTCTCTGAAATGGATCGAGGCTCAGAAGCTTGTTGATATTGCAAAAAAACAACACGCTGTTCTGATGGTCGGTCACACTTTTCGTTTTGATGGGGGAATAACTTGGTTAGCAAAGAAGGTCAAAGAGAATTATTTCGGGAAAGTCGCCTTTGTTTCTCTCTCAAGAATGGGTTTCAAAAACCCTCGCGAAGATTGCGGTGTGATATTTAATTATGCAGTCCATGATTTTGATATAATGTGTAATCTATTCTCATCCAGGTTTCCAGATGAGGTTTCAACCATTATGACCCATCCGCTCGGAAGGCAAAACTTTGAAGATTTTGCAATAGTTTCTGCCGTTTTTGGAGAATCTTTTGCTTATTCACAAGTTAGCTGGCTGACTCCTATTAAGATGCGGGAAATTATTGTAGTGGGTGAGAAAAGAAGCGCAGTTCTGGATCCCTTAAAATTTGAAGTTGAGGTTTTCGAACAAGGAATCTACCCCGAATACGACAGCTTCGGAAAATATAGATTAATAAAACATGAAGGAAAAAAATTAACTTTTAAAGTAGATGCAAAAGAACCTCTAAGGTTAGAGCTTGAACATTTTCTTGAGTGTGCTAAAACAAACTCTGAGCCAATAACAAACGGTCAACTTGGAGCGGATATAGTGAAAATATGTGAAGCTGCGATTGAAGCCGGAAAGAGAAAAAAATCAATCTTCTTTGATAAAAATGGAGATTGGAGATGAAATAAAATGATTTCAAAAGAAAAGCTTCCAAAAAACGTGAAAGTTGGAAGCGAAGGGTTTATAGATAATAATGTAGTTCTGGGAGTCATGCCTGCAAATACAAAAGATACACTAACTCTTGAGATAGGTAAAAACTGCTACATACGCTCAGGCACAGTTATATATGCTGGCACAAAAATCGGCGACAACTTTCAGACAGGCCACGGTGCAACGATTCGTGAACGTTGTCTTATTGGGAATAACGTAAGTATAGGGACAAACGCCGTCGTTGAACGGGATACTATCATAAAAGATAATGTGAGGATACATTCAGGCGCGTTCATACCCGAGTATGCTTTTTTAGATGAGGGTGCTTGGATAGGTCCTAACGTCGTACTTACAAATGCTCCATATCCTACTTCACCTTATGCAAAAAGCCACATGATGGGACCAAAAATTGGGAAATATGCAAAAGTTGGTGCAAACTCTACAATCCTTCCGTACGTTTTTGTAGGTGAGAATTCAATAGTTGGAGCCGGTTCAGTGGTAGTCTCAGACGTACCTCGAAATTCGGTCGTAGTTGGAAACCCTGCCCGAAAAATAAAAACAGTTCACGATTTAAAAATACCAGGAGGTCTTCATGCTTATCCTGAACTACTATCAGCCAATATCTCCTCACCTCCAAAGTTACAGATACCTCGTTCGTATCCATTTATAGATGGAGAAGAGCGCAGAGCAGTTCTTGAAGTACTTGCAAGTCGTCAGTTTGTAAAAGGCCAGAAAGTAAGACTTTTGGAAGAGGAGTTTGCAAAGTACTGCGGAGTAAAGTATGCTATCGGAGTGAACTCCGGTACTTCTGCTCTTCTTATCTCACTAATGGCAATAGGCATAAAGGGAAAAGAAGTTATTACCCCTTCCAATTCCTTTCTTGCGTCTGCAAATGCAATTGAACTTGCAGGGGGAAAAGCAGTATTTGTCGAGCCTGATCCAAAGACATTCACTATTGACGTAGAAAAAATAAGAGAAAAAATAACAGATAAAACAGCAGCGATAATGCCTGTCCACCTCTATGGCCAACCCGCGGACATGGACAAAATAAACTCGCTTGCCAAAGAATATTCATTAACGGTGATTGAGGATGCATGTCAGGCTCATGGCGCACTCTATAAGAGAAAGAAGACCGGGAGTTTGGGCGAGGTCGGCTGTTTCTCATTCTATCCAACAAAAAATATGATGTGTGCAGGTGATGGAGGGATAATAACTACTAACAATGAGGATATTGCAAAGTGTGCAATCATGCTTCGTGATGCAGGAAGGGAAGGCAATAATCCAGACAATTGTAGTATTTTTGGATTTAACATGCGCCTTGGAGAGATACAGGCAGTCGTTGCCTTAGCCCAGCTAAAAAGGCTTGATTCATGGAATGAGAAGAGAAGAACCTTTGCAAAGATTTATACGGAAGAGCTCTCCTCATTAGTTGATACGCCTTATGAGGCCGATTATGCATATCACATCTATCACCTCTACACCATTAAGACAAAGAAAAGGGACAAATTGAAGAACTTCTTAAAAGAACGCGGTATAGAAACAAGTGTAAGCTACAGTATCCCTCTCCCCTTAACGGATGCATACGCAAAAAAATACGGATATAGAAAAGGAGATTTTCAGGTCACTGAGAAGCTGTGCAGTGAGATTTTGTCTCTTCCAATGTTCCCTCAGCTTTCAGAAGAAGAGGTTAGACTTGTCTGTTCGTCAATCAAAGACTTTTTTAGGGATGAGGTATGAAGAAAAAAGAAATTTCAATAATAATTCCTGCATGCAATGAAGAGTCAAATCTTCCTGTCTTGGTTGAACGCATCGATGAGACATTTAAGAAAAACAACATAAAAGGAGAAGTTATAATAGTCGATGATGGAAGCACCGACAACACATGGCGCACTCTAGAAGCTCTCAAAAAGCGCTATTCGTATCTCTATCCACTTAAGCACCCCCACAAGTTAGGTATAACCGCTGCTCTAAATACTGCAACTTCTGCTTCAAAAAACGATATTTTAATTTTCTTACCCGCAGATCTACAATCAGATCCACGGGAGGATGTACCCAAACTTCTTTCAAAAATGAATGAGGGTAATTATGACATAGTTGTTGGAAGACGAGACGCCTGGAATCGCCCTCTTACAAAGATTATAGAATCAAAAATCTACAGCTTAATCCTTCGCTTCTTATTTCGTGTCCCCATCAATGACTTTAATTGGGTTCGCGTCTTTAAGCGAGAAACAGCCAAACACCTTCACCTAAGAAAAGACTGGCACAGGTATTTTGTTGTGATTGCTTCAAAAATGGGTTTTAAAGTGGGTGAAGTAGGCGTGAACGAATATCCGCGAATCTCTGGAAAATCAAAATTTAATTTTTTGAGAGTTATCACCGGCTTCTTAGATCTTCTTGTAATATGGTTCTACTTACACTTTACCAAGAAACCAATGTTATTTTTCGGAACAATAGGCATTCTCAGTTTTGCAATAGGTTCTGTTCTTGGCCTTCTACTAATCTATCTCTATCTAATTGGAAGCCAAGAAGTTACAACGCGACCTATCCTATTCCTACTAACAATACTCATACTTGGCGGTATCCAGTCCTTCATTTTTGGTTTTCTTGCAGAATTGCATGCAACTACCCAAGACGAGATACACTCACTCTTTGAGCAACTTCGAAAAAAGGGCTGATTTTCTTGAAGGTTGCAACTTTTATAGGCACCAGACCAAACATAAGCAAAGAATTTGCAATGCATCGAGCATTTTCAAAATTAGGAATAGAGGAAGTTTTAGTCCACACAGGTCAGCATTACGATTACGAAATGTCGGGCATCTTTTTTAAGGAGTTTGAGCTTCCAACGCCTTCATATCACTTAGGGGTTCGAAAGGGTAGCGAATGCGAACAGATGTCAAAAATAATAAAAACATCAGAAAAGGTTTTAACCAAAGAAAAACCCGACATGGCGGTAGTTTATGGAGATGTAACCTCAACATCAGCGCCGGCAATATCTGCCGTAAAGTGCAGGATACCAGTAGCTCACATAGAAGCAGGCATCAGAGACAGAAACTTATATAATTCTGAAGAATCAAATCGACGCATTGCAGACACGCTATCCGACCTTCTTTTTCCTCCTACAAAGGAAGCATATCAAAACCTTGTAAATGAAGGCTTTTCAGAAGAGCGAATTAAAAATTGCGGTGACGTTATGCTCGACTGCATGAATCTCATTCTAAAAAAAATGAATATTAAACCAAAAAGAGGAGATTATATCCTCTCAACTATCCATAGACAAGAAAATGCAGACAATATGCAACGCCTTTCTGAAATTTTTGAAGCTTTCTCTGAATGCGGACAAAAAGTAATAATACCACTTCATCCAAGAACACGAAAAAATCTAAAGCGCTTTGGGCTTTTGAATCATATCCAAAACTCTGAAAATATAGAAGTACTCCCTCCTCTTGGTTATTTTGAATTTGTTTCACTTCTCGCAGGGGCAGATAAAGTTGTAACTGATTCGGGGGGTGTAAGAAGAGAAGCTTATTTTCTCCACAAACCAGTCATTGTGCCTATCAACATAGTCTGGTTTCCTGAGCTAGTAGAAGCTGGCTGGATGAAAGTAGCAATTACTAAAAAAGAAATTTTAGATGCACTAACTTCGTTTGAGCTCCCATCTGCTCACCCAGAACTTTTTGGTGATGGTCACGCTGCCGAAAAAATTGCAAATGAAATTTTAAATTTCGAAGGTTGATATCAATGTGCGGAATAGCTGGTTTTTATCTTCCAAAAAATCTAAGAGCTCAACCTTCCATACTCAAAAAGATGGCAGATGCCCTTGTCCATCGTGGGCCTGATGCCGAAGGCTTCTTTCTAGAAGGTCCAGTAGGACTTGCAAGCAGACGTCTATCCATTATAGATATAAAAGGCGGAAATCAGCCAATTTATTCCGCTGATAAGAACTATGTTATTATTTATAACGGCGAGGTGTATAACTTTCGTGAAATACGCAAAGAACTCGAGAGGGATGGAGTAGCTTTTGCTACTAACTCGGATACAGAAGTGATTCTTCAGTCTCACGCATTTTGGGGGGATGACGCCGTAAAAAAATTTAATGGAATGTTTGCTTATGCCCTTTACGAACGCATGTCTTCAAGACTCCTTCTTGCTCGAGATAGACTCGGTATAAAACCTCTCCATTATTCTCACCAAGAAAACGGCATTTTCTTTGCTTCTGAAATAAAATCACTTCTTGCAAGTGGCGCAGTGGAACCTAAACCCAACTATCAAGCTATTCTTGAATATCTCGCTTTTCAAAACATTTTTTCAGACAAGACCTTTTTTGATGGAGTAAAAAATCTCCCTCCAGGCCATATAGCTATCATTGAACACGGAAAGATTCAACTAAAGAAATATTTTGAACCCTCGTTTTTTTATGCAAACAGGACCGTTGAAGAGGACGCATCCCTTTTTTTAAAGACTGCAAGAGAAGCTGTAAAACGCCATATGATTGCAGATGTCCCCGTAGGTTGCTACCTATCAGGTGGATTTGATTCTACAACTGTAACTGCACTTGCATGCGAAGTTGGAAAAAGCAGAATAAACTCGTTTACAGGCTATTTTGGAGATAAGCGATACGATGAAATTGACTGTGCTGAGGCAGTTGCAAAAAAATCAGGAGCAAAAATGCACAAAATAAAAATCACTCCGAAAGATTTTGTGGAGGATATCGAGAAAATCGTTTATTATATGGATGAACCAATTGCAGCAATGACTGCATTTTCCCACTATGAAGTAGCAAAAGCAGTGTCAAAACACGTAAAAGTTATTCTAACTGGACATGGAGGAGATGAGTTTTTTGCTGGCTATCCAATTTACAAATTATGTCTATACAACACTCTTGTAAAAAAATCCCCACTTTCGCTAATTACGGCGCTAGTAGAGGGCTTTGATTTAAGAGAAATACCAAGACTTTTTTATTTTCTTTTTTTTCCTCTTCTCTCTCCTGAGGCCTCAACAGGTCTATTCGTTCTTTTTGATGAAAACGAGCGGCGTCTCCTCTTAACAAATGACTTTTATGAAAAAACTAAGAATTTTTCCCCAAAAAAAGAGCTTGAAAAAGAGGTTGGAAAAGCAGACTTATACGACCCCGAATATCTAACCAGACTTTATATAAAATGTTATTTACCTTCCCTGTTTTTCGTTGAAGACAGAGTAGGAATGGCTCACTCTATAGAATCTAGAACCCCTCTCTGTGACAATGAATTAGTGGCCCTCTCCTGTAGTATTCCAATTGAAAGAAAACTTCACAAAAACCGGCTCAAATACATAGTAAAAGAGGCAATGAAAGGAATTCTACCGGAAATTCTTTACAGGCAATCTAAAAAGGGATTCCCAACTCCACTTGCTGATTGGTTCAGGCGCAGTCCTATCAAGGATTATGTCTATTCAATCTTTACAAGCGATAAATTTAAGTCACGAGGTATCTTTAACCCAGATTATTGTCTACATCTTCTCAATTCTCACTGCAAATCAAAACCACTTTTTCTGGATTCAGAACTTGTAACTGCCAATAAGCTTTGGTCAATTCTTATGGTGGAGTTGTGGTTTAGAACCTTTATAGATAAACCTTCAACCTAACTCCTCACTAATACTTCTGATAGTTGCTATCACTTTTTCCCTTAGTTCAGGTCTTTTTAGTGCAAGTCGAAGGGTTGCATTAATATAATCCGCTTTATCCCCCAAATCATATCTTTTTCCAGAAAACTCATAAGCATAAATCTCTTTTTTATCTGAAATCATCATGCTTAATGCATCAGCCAGCTGAATCTCACCATCTAATCCCGGTTTAGTTCTTTTTAGATAATCAAAGATATCAGGTGTAAATATGTACCTCCCGATTACTGCTAAATTTGAAGGAGCTTCGTTGTGCTTCGGTTTTTCAATAAGATTTTTTATACGCTTCACCCTCCCTTCTCCTTCTACAGTCACTATTCCGTACTTTGAAACGTCTGAAAAGGGCACAGCCGTTACTGCAATTATGGGCTTATTCATCCTTTCAAACTCCTTTGCTAATTGGAGTATGCAGGGCATTTCTGAGTCAACTACTATATCATCTCCAAGGAGTACAGCAAATGGTTCATTCCCGACGAATTTTTTGGCGCAACTTATTGCATGACCAAGTCCTCTTGGAAAACTTTGCTTCGCATACCTTATATCCGCAATTTTATTTAAGCCGTTAAGATCATTAATTACTTCGGCTTTTCCTCTCTTTTCAAGTAACCTTATAACCCTTTTATTAGCAGTCCTAAAATGTTCCCTTATAGCCCGTTTCCCTTCACCAGTTATTATGAGTACTTTTCTTATCCCCGAACATGCAGCTTCCTCTACTACATACTGAATAGCCGGTTTGTCTATTACTGGAAGCATTTCTTTTGGCATTGCCTTTGTTGCTGGGAGAAATCGCGTTCCAAGACCCGCGGCAGGAATGACTGCTTTCTTAATCCTCACAACTATCACCCAACTTTAAAAAACTTATAATCAGCTATTATCAACTTTCCTTAAAAATAATACCTAATATAATAATCACATGAAAATTGCAATATTCGGGGCGGGATATGTTGGCCTAGTAACAGGTGCATGTCTTGCAGATATGGGCAATAAAGTTCAATTTATAGACGTATCTAAAGAAAAAGTAGCCCAGATAAATTCATACTGCTCTCCTGTCTATGAACCAAAACTTCCAGAACTTCTCAAAAAGAATAAAGCAAGGATATCCGCAACTACAGATCCACAAAAAGCGTTATCTGACTCGGAGATTATTTTTATTTGCGTTGGAACTCCATCCTTATCAAATGGGACAACTGATATGAGCTATCTTATCTCCGTTTGCAGAGAGGTCGGAAAGGCAATATCAAATATCAATCACGTACCATTAATAATTCTTAAAAGCACTACCCCCCCACAGCAAATAGATTTTCTTATATCCATCATTGAAAAAGAAAGTGGAAAAAGCGAGGGAGAAGGCTTCTATTTCTGCACAAATCCAGAATTCCTTCGCGAAGGAAGTGCAGTGACGGACTTTATGAATCCTGACAGAATAGTTGTTGGATGTAAAAAAACAAAACCGAAAACTATTTTTAGTTCTCTCTACAAGTCCATCAAGGCACCCCTCCTCTTTTTTGACCCAAAAACTGCAATGATGATAAAATACGCTTCAAACGCCTTTCTTGCAACTAAAATTTCTTTTGCAAACGAAATTGGAAACATCTGCAAGAAACTTGGAATAGATTCTTACGAAGTTGCAGAAGGCATGGGCTATGATAAACGCATAGGACGCCAATTCTTAAATTCAGGATGTGGATTTGGAGGAAGCTGCTTCTCAAAAGATATCCTTTCACTTATTTCGCAAGCTAAACAGTTAAATATAAATCCGAGAATCCTTATTTCAACGCTCGAAGTCAATCGCTATCAGCCAGCCGTCTTAATATCAATTCTGCAAGAGCGTATAGGTTCACTAAAGGGAAAAAGAATAGGGCTTCTCGGGCTATCATTTAAACCAAACACGGATGACATCAGAGAAAGTCCGGCTATAGCTGTCTCAAAAATGCTCCTGTCATCAGGTGCGAACGTTATTGCTTATGACCCAGCTGCGAGTGAGAACTTCAAAAAAGCAGTGCCGGAGGTCAAATGCTCCAAATCAAAGGAGGAAGTTATCCAAAACTCAGACGCTATCCTTATATTGTCTGATTGGAAGGAATTCGAAGACATAGACACTGACAAATATGTGCTTGAGGGAAAACGCATATTAAAGAAAAAAAAGAATAATTACGAAGGCATTTGCTGGTAGCTATTCAATTGATTATGCGCCTTAAGCAAAATCAGAACTGCCCCGCTAAACACAAAAAATCCGCTCAAGAGCGTATTGAGTGTTTTTATCAAATAGCTGTGTATTGTCTCAACACCAAAACTTGCATCAGGAACAAGAATGGAAATCAGAGGTTTTAGTACGTATAAGGGACTTGCGTCATTTACTGCAAAAAGAGAACAACCCAAAACAAATATGGATATCCCAGACGCAAAACCAGTTTTTCTAAAAACGCTATAAGTCCCAACAACAGCTAAGACTACAAACATGGCAAATAAACTTCCCTCAATGAGATTTTGCGGAGCCCGCTCCCTATAAAACAACGAAAAAATAATTATTGCCATCATTATGATGCCAAAATACGCAATTTCTGACCTTCTATACTCAAATTCCTCCAAATCTTTTTTTAACGAAGCAATTAGAATAGTCAACGCCGGTATAGCGTATAAAAATAATAAGTCAGTCAAAACTTTCGATGAGAGAAGAGAAAAAAATATCAAGAAAACTATGTTTCTAAAAAGTTCAATCTCCGGATTCTTCATCTTAAATAGATAGGCATAAATTACAAAAGCCAAAAAAGACAAATAAAATAGAGGTTTAGATAAAAAAACAAAAAAATCGTTTACAGGAGTCTTATTAGTAGTTTTTAGTGGGTTTTTTTCAAAGGGGATAAATTCTCCGTTTTCTAAATAAAATAAGACGTTCTCCATCCCCCCCGCAACAATCCTTCCGAGGTTTATTGGAGCAATCCCTCCAGCACCAAAATACTCAAAATTTACTGTTAACGTGTAAGGTACAAGTGCACGTTCGCCAGATTCAAGATAAAATGGAACTAATATTATCAAAAATGTTAGAGCCGAAATAATTCCAAACTTTACTGCATCCGAAATCCCCCTCTTCCTATAAACATAATACATAATAAGCGGAGCCATAGCTATTGGAACAGGTTTAAAGCCAGAAGCCAGTCCTACAAGGACCCCACTGAGAGCAATTCTATGTTCAATAGCCATAAAAATCCCGCATAATAGAAAAAACATAAATATATGGTCGTCATTTCCCAATGCTCCTGAGGAAATGAGAACAAGATAAAATGATGCGTAAAAGAAAGAAGCGTACTCAGCCTTTAGCCTTCCAATAATATTTTTTGCGATGAAATAAATCACCACTATTGCAGCCAAATCAAACACTATTGGCATAATCTTTAGAGACAAAAAGTCACTTCCAGCAATTTTGCTCCAACCCCAGTAAAACACAAGAGTTGCAGGACCATAAACTACGGGAAGCTTATTACTTTGGATTTTGTCATAAGGCTTCCCTTCGTCAAAAAATTTTGCATATTCAACGTAGTACCCCATATCGTGAGGTATAGTTGGTTCTTCAATGAAAAGAAAAGCAGCTAACAATCTTACAATTAGGGAAATCACAAGAAGCGGTGCCAAAAACAAAACGTCATTTCTGTCCATCAAAAAGCACCCGTTAGCCTAAATTAAGAAGCTTACGTTTTAAACCATTAAAAACTTAATAGACGGTAAAACTGCGCTAGGGGTGTTTTGTATAAAAAAAACAGTTTCAATAATCCTCCCAACAAAAAACGAATCAGAGACTCTCGAACAGATTTTATTATCTATACTTTTCGAATTCTCAAACTCCAACTATACTCCACAAATAATTATAGCCGATGACAACAGCACAGATGGAACAAAAGAGATTATGGAAAAGTTTGCAACACGATATCCTAACAAGATAATCCCTCTTCACCGTTCTCCACCATACGGATTTGGCTTATCTGTTGCCGAAGCTATCAACAAAGCTTCAGGCTTTGCAACTATCATCATGATGGCCGATTTCTCAGACAGGCCTTCTGATGCAATTAAAATGGCAGAAAAAATAGAGGAAGGATTTGATATAGTATTCTCCACGAGATTCTCAAAAGGGGGCAAAGCACACAAGTATCCTCTCTTAAAATACCTTGCAAATCGATCTTTTAACAATGTACTTCGCATTCTATTCCTTATCCCCTACTCTGATACGTCCAATGCCTTTAAAGCGTATAAAACAGAACTCATAAAATCACTTACCCCCACATCTAAGGGTTTTGAGATTACAATTGAGTTACCACTTCTTGCGATTATGAACGGAGCTAAGGCATGTGAGATTCCGGTTTTTTGGTCAAACAGGGACAGAGGTGTACCCAAATGGAATATTCTGAATGCATTTATCAGATATTCAACAAAACTCACAGAACTTTTTTTTCTGCGATTCGTCTCTTCAAAGACAAAAATTAGTCGATCCTAAAAATATACCATCTGCTATCGCCAAAAACTACTCTATCTTGCTCTTTCAGTAGTTTATTCTCTTCAGCCTTCTGCACCATATATTTAATCCCATATTTTTTTGCAGTTTCCATAACTTTTTGGTTATTTTCATGTGGAGTTATAAAGCAAGTTCTACCCGTATAAAAGGAAATTTCAAGGCAGTCTTTTGACATTATCCTCTCTTCCATCCCAACATTTTTTTCAATCCACGCAACTATACCTGGTTTTTCAGTAGGCCTGCCCAAAAATACCACAAACTGCAATAAGAGACAAATCAATACTATCATAATCAAAATAATCCTCCTTCTTTTATCCTCCTCCAAAATTCTTCTCGTTCCAAGAATAATAATAAGAAATGAGACTCCAAATAGAAAGGAGTAAGTGTAAGCTGCTGGAAAGTGCGCAGCTAGTGTAGCAACTATTAATCCTCCAGCAGAGAGACAGCAAAACAATTTTTCTCCTTCCTCAAGTTTCTTTTTCCACCTTGCCCGAATCCATAGTAAGGCCAGAACCAGTAGTACGATAGTCGTTACTGAAGAAAGAGAATTGTAATTTAAATTAGGATTATTAATAAAGTCAAAATTTAATCTAACCAAACCATCTTCTCCTCTGGAAAGGGGCAGTGGCAACACGCTTCTAACTATATTCTGAACCGTATTGCTTACAGCAGATTTAAAGTCAAACTCAAATAGGTTTGGAGGTTCAAGTTTTTCCATCTGTTCCCATTCTGTTATAAAAGGAACATACACAGACGCAGAGCTTGTAAAATTAAATAAAAATAAAATTATGAGAGCCAACAGAGACGACGAGAAAAAAAGAAGGAATCTTCTAATATTCAGAAAAGCGCCGTCCTTCTCAAGAAGCATCATAATTCCAAAGCCGACAGCAAGTGCAAATCCCATCTGGTGAGTTAGAATTGCAATCCCACAAAAAATTCCAGAAATATCCTTCTTTTTGCAGATCCAGAAGTAAACAGACAAAAGAAAAATTACAGCAAAGAACATTCTACTCTCACCGCCAATAGAAAGCGAAATAAAAATAGGATTAATCGCTGCGAATAATCCAGCCAATATGGCAGTTGGTTCTCCATACATCTTTTTTGATATTAAATACAAAATCCAAACAGCTATAGTCCCCGCAACTACATTAACGATTTGCATTACATAAAATGAGTTTCCAAAAAAATCCATAACCGCGCCGGCAATTACTACAAATAATGGTGGCCTATAAGTTGCAGGAAAAGGTACTCTGACCTCACCCCAATAATTATCAACATAAGGGGAAGAAAACCCTAAACCAGACGCAAAATTTTTAGCTGCCAAAAAATGCCACATCTCGTCTCCTGACAGGGGAAGAGAAAACAAAAAGGAGAACACTAATCTTATAACAAATGCAAATAAGACTACAAAGACAATTTTTTTGTTGATTGCAAGCATTCTCTCCTCTAAACCTATAAATACCTTAACTTTTAAACATCTAACCTTTATAATCAACCCTTACGTGGGTGATTCTTACATGCGAATATCTGTTATCGGAATTGGCAGAGTAGGTCTACCTCTAGCACTGGCATTTGCATCAAAGGGTGTGCAAGTAATAGGTATGGATATAAATGAAAAATATCTTCAGATTCTGCGCTCAAAGAAAATGCCATTCATGGAAGAAGGAGCAGAAGAAATACTCGTTAAAGAATTAGGTAAAAATTTTACCGTAACTTCAAACCTCGCTGATGCAATGGTCTCTGAAAATATAATTTTAACTCTCGGAACCCCTGTAGATGAACACATGAATCCAGATTTTTCTCAGATAGATTCCGTCCTCGAAAAGATGCTTCCCTATTTAAGAAAGGGGCACCTCATAATCCTGAGAAGCACCGTTTCTCCTGGCACTATAGACTACATCACAGCCTATATAGAAGAAAATTCTCCCTTTAAGGTAGGAAAGGATATTTTTCTTGCATTTTGTCCAGAAAGGCTTGCAGAGGGCAAAGCTATAAAAGAGCTTTTTTCACTTCCAGAAATAGTTGGCGCAAATGATAATAAGAGTAAGGAGCGGGCAGTCGAGATATTTAAAAGAATAAAAAAGGAGATTTACACGACTACTGCTATAAATGCGGAACTGTTAAAACTATTTACTAACATGTACCGCTACATAAACTTTGCAATAGCAAATGAATTTATGATAATCGCCGAGCAGTTTGGAGCCGATATCTACCAAATAGTAGAACTTTCAAACAAAAATTACCCACGCGGAGGCCCAAAAAACCCGGGTCTTACCGCAGGTCCGTGTCTGTTTAAAGACGGTTTTTTTCTCACCAGTAAAATAGCGTTTCCTGAGCTAATTGCAGCCGCTTGGAAAATAAACGAAACTATCCCCTCCTACCTAGTGGAAAGAATAAAGGACTTTACTACCATTAGAGGTAAGAAAGTGGCGCTGCTGGGACTTACATTTAAGGCAGATTCAGACGATACACGAGAATCTCTTTCTTTCAAATTAATAAAAATACTAAAACGGGAAAGAGCAAAGGTCGTTTTGCATGACCCATTTGTAAAAAATGACGAGTCAATCGACTCTGTGATAAGTGGAGCAGACGTTTTAATAATCGCAACAGCTCATTCACAATACTCTAAACTTGGTTTTCAATATTTCAAATCCAAGATAAAACCCAACTGCATTATTGCAGATATATGGAACATGTTTGGAAAATCATCTATTGTATACCAATGTCCTGTGGGATGAAAAATGGCTAACGTCCTTGTTACCGGCGGTGCTGGCTTTATCGGAAGCGCAGTTGTAAGGCGTCTTGTTGCTCTTGGACACTCAATTAGGGTTGCTGACAATCTTTCAAAAGGGGACGTTTCAAACATAGATACAAATATCGTAGAATTTATGAAGGTTGATTTACTGAAGCCAGAAGAGGCTAAAGCCGCACTTAGCGATATTGACTATTGCTTCCATTTTGCTGCAAAAATAGGGGGAATAGGCTACTTCAACAAATACCCTGCAGACATCTTACGCGACAACACAGCTATCCTTTCTAATGTGCTTGAAGCCGCAAGGTCTTCGAAAACAATCAGAAAAGTGGTCTATATTTCTTCCTCAATGGTTTTTGAGCGTACCACTAAATTTCCTTCCGCAGAAGAAGACGTCTTTTCATCACCACCGCCGATAACTCATTATGGTTTTTCAAAGTTGGTTGGAGAGTATTTTTGCAAAGCCTATTTTGAACAATATGGCCTTAAATATTCCATCTTTAGGCCGTTCAACGCTTATGGTCCTGGTGAGGTCCCAGAGAATGAGGTTGGAATAGCCCATGTAATTCCAGATCTAATAAAAAAAATATATATAGACAAGCAATACCCTGTTGAGATACTTGGTGACGGTAATCAGATCCGCGCATATACTTTTGTTGCTGACCTTGCAGATGCAATATCCACATGCGGTCTTGACAGCAGATCCGACAACGAAGACTTTAACGTAGCAGATCCGCATCCAATTTCGGTGAGAGAACTTGTCCAAAAGATATGGAATTTAAAAAAACACGACAAACCGCTTAGGCTTGTCCATCTTCCTCCTTTTAAGGACGATGTTCAGAAGCGCATCCCCGATACAAAAAAAATTCGCTCTGTATTTGGCTGGAAGCCAAGCGTATGTTTAGATGACGGATTAAAACTCACGGCAGATTGGATAATAAAAAAGAAGGGTGTGCAATGAGAGACAAAATAATTGAGCTGGCAAGAAAAAGCGGAGGACTCTTTTTTGCAAGCTCGATTGCTACTTTTTTCAACTTCCTCTTCGTTTTTTCCCTTGCACGCCTTCTTGGAGCAGCCGAATATGGATATATCCCCCTTGCGCGGGGAAGCCAACTCTTTATCGAAGCCTTTTTGGAGCTTGGACTTGCAGCAGCATTAATAAAACGAATTTCAGAAAAACCAGCTTCGCTGGAAAAAGTAGTCGGTACTTCTCTTTCACTCAAACTGTTACTAGGGCTTTTTTCATCGCTCATCTTGATTTTTCTTTCCACGAAGCTATCCTCACCCTTAGACCTGTATATCCTTGCCATTTCCCCCTTTCCTCTTTTTTCATTTGCTTTTTCTAATATGCGTAGCATTTATTCAGCGAAGATGGACCTTTTCAAAACTTCAATTCTTACAATATTACCTGATGCCCTCCGTTTTTTTCTTGGTCTTCTACTTTTTTTTGCAGGATTTGGGGTCCTCTCAGGAATTCTTGGCTTTACATTCAGCGCTGCCGTTTCATTTGCAGTAGCTCTGCTCATCCTCTGGCGAGATAAATTACTGTCCTTTTCATTTGATACGGAAGAGGCAAAACGCCAGCTTGCGATTGGCCTTTTTCTAAATACTCAGCAAATCTCAAACTACTTCTTTCCATCATTTGTTACGATTCTCTGTGCCCTCCTGCTTTCAATAGCAGACCTAAGTGTAGTTGCAGTCTCCATTTCTTTTGCATCACTTATTTATTTTTTCATATCCCCTCTTACTTCATTTTTTTACCCGTTTGCCTGCCAAAATAACCAAGAAGAGGGATTTTATCGATTTCTTAGCTTCCTCCTTAGATATTGGTTCTCATTCGTTATACTTTCAATTCTTGTGGTGTCTTTTGCGGCTGAGTTCATTTTTTCACTCCTTGGAAAGTCGTTTCTTTATGGAAGCAGAGTGTTTTTCTTGATTGCTATTGCCGTTTTTCTTGATTCCTTTAAATCTATATCTGATTACTACTTTTCAGCAATAGATAAATCAAAATTAATTGTTTTGGCAGAAGCCTCAAAGTTCGTATCATTCTTTGTCATATTGCTCGCTCTCCTGTTTACTGGTGCTTCATTATCCATCTCAGATATTGCCTTGGCGATTCTTTTGTCTTTTGTATTGTCATTCCTAATTAGACTGTTTTGGATGTACAGCTCAACGCAAATTGAGCTAAGCCTAATAATAAAATCAGTTGCTATTTTCTTTGTTTTTGCGCTTATAGCCCTACATATACGCGACGTAAAAGTTGGTCTAATCTCATTAATAGCGGCCGCACTTGTTCTTTATCTTTCCGGCCTCATTACTAAAAAAGATTTTAGATACGCATTAGAAATTGCTGGAATAAGAACATTTAAGCATGGAAGATAAACATGAGGACAAAGCAAGCAGCAATCCTGGCAGGTGGCCTTGGAACACGCCTCAGGCCATTAACCCACAAAATACCAAAGCCAATGATAGAAATTCACGGGAAGCCATTTTTGGAATACCAGCTCAAATATCTCAAAAAAGAAGGAATTAAAAAAGTTGTATTGCTAACCGGCTACCTTCATGAGCAAATACGTTCATATTTTGGAGATTATTTTGAAGGTATAAAACTTACATATTCAATAGAGCAAAAACAGCTTGGAACAGCTGGTGCACTCAAAAAAGCAGAAAAGCTCCTTGAACAGACCTTCTTTGTTCTAAACGGAGACACCTATTTTCCGCTAAAACTTCATCGTCTTGAATCGTTCTTTCTCAAAAAGCCAAATGCAATAGGCGCTCTTTCTGCCTACTCTGGGAGAAGTAGAGTTGCTACCTACAACCTTCTAATTGAAAAATCTGGTTTGGTTCTTGCATATTCAAAAAATTCACCATCGACCAACTTTAATTCAGTGGATGCAGGAGCTTCCATCTTCAAAAAAGAGCTCTTGTCGTTTATAACCCACACTCCATGCTCGCTTGAAGATGAAATTTACCCAAAGCTTATTCACGACGGGTTGCTTTATGCAATCAAAACGTCTCTACGCTTCTATGATATAGGGACATTTAAGAGATTGGACATGGCAAAAAAATTCTTTAAAAGAAGTGTGATGGAACGTGATAATTTCAACAGCTCCCCTTAGAATATCGCTCGGGGGAGGCGGAACGGACCTTCGTTCATATTATTCGAAATTTGGAGGATTTGTATTAAGTGCAGCAATAAACAAATACGTTTATCTCCTTGTCCACAATCGATTTGACGGTATGATAAAAGCAAGCTATGCAAAAATGGAAATTGTAGATTCTCCCAATAAGATTGAGCACCCTATAATTCGTGAAGCACTCAAAATGACTGGCATCAACAATTCAATTGAGATATTCTCTATGGCAGACATCCCTGCAAATTCAGGCCTTGGTTCCTCTTCCTCTTATACCGTCGCGCTCTTAAATGGTCTCTATGCTTTTAGAAAAAAGGAACTTACTCCAGAAGAGCTTGCAGAAAAAGCATGCAAGTTAGAGATAGACATTCTTGGCCAGCCTATTGGAAAGCAAGACCAGTACATAGCTGCTTTTGGTAGTCTTTGTTCCTTTGAGTTTCTTCCTGATGAGTCGGTCAAAATTCAGAGACTCAACATCAGTACATCTACTCTGGAAGAGTTAGAAAAAAACCTTTGTCTTTTTTATACAGGCATCCAGCGAACCTCCACCGATATTCTATCCGAACAAAATAGCCAAACCGCAAAAAATGATCCGAAAGTACTTGCAAATCTTCACGAGATAAAAAACATCGGCTATGCACTTCGTGATTCAATACTTAGCGGAGACTTAGATTTTGTTGGTCGAGCCTTAGCTTTAAACTGGGAAAAAAAGCGGAATCTCTCAACAAAAATATCAAATGACCGCATAGATAAATGGTACGACATCGCCATCTCAGCAGGCGCCATGGGAGGAAAGCTTCTTGGGGCGGGAGGAGGCGGCTTTCTCCTTTTTTACTGTCATCAACAAAAACAGCCATCTCTTAAGAAAAGAATGAGAGCTGCAGGGCTTCGGGAGGTTAAGTTTAGTTTTTCAAGAATAGGGGCAAAACTATTTAGAAACTTCATATAAAACTAAATTATATGGCCATACCCTCAGATTCAGCTCAATTCAACTCAGAACAGTCTGCACTTCACTTCTTTAGCGAGCTAAAAAAAGCCCTAGATGGAGTTTCTCTATCAAGTTTGTTAGCAACTTGTGACGAGATTTTTAACTGTTGGAAGCGTGGGGGAGTCGTTTATGTGATGGGGAATGGTGGGTCTGGCGCAACAGCAAGTCATTTTGTTTGCGATTTATCCAAATGGACAGCGTCAGAAGGAAAACTGCGTATAAAAGCGATATCCCTGAATGAAAACATGCCATTAATATCTGCAATCTCAAACGATATTGGATTTGATGCTGTCTATGTAGAACAGCTAAAGAACTATGACGTCGGAAAAAACGATATCTTAATAGGATTCAGCACTCTTGGCTCAAGCCGCAGAGACAAACGTACTATCAGATCGAATAATCTTATAGAAGCACTAAAGTATGCAAAGTCAAAAGGGGCAAAAACTATTGGATTTATTGGCTTTGACGGTGGACTTATGAAAGATTTCTGTGACATTTCAATAATAGTTCCAGTAAATTCTGTGATTCATACTGAATCAGTTCACGTCTGTCTTTGTCATTTTATAGCACAAAATCTAAAACAAAGAATAAATAGTCTTTAGTTACTCCCTCCCAAATTTATCGCTTTTCTTTTTTGTAACTTGCATATAAACATCCAAGTACTGCTTAGCACATTCATCCCATGAATAACTCTCCGCCACTCTTCTTCCCTCAATCCCCATTAACCTTGCCTTATGCGGATTTGCAATCATCCACGTAATGCATCTTGCAAGTTCATGTGGAGTCGGTTTGCATAAAAGACCGGTAATGCCATTCCTAACCATTTCAGATACGCCGCCTACATCCGTAGCAACAACAGCTTTTCTTGAAGCCATAGCTTCCCATACAACTAAGCCAAGAGGCTCCTCTCTGGAAGGAAGAACAAAAATAGTGCACTCTCTAAAAAGCTGACGTAACATCTCTCTCTTAACAAATCCTGGCATTTCTACCTTATCCTTAATTCCGAGTTTTTCTGCAAGAGAGATACATCTCTGCCTCTCCGGCCCATCACCAGTAATTATTAACTTAACATCAGGTGGTATATCCGCCAACGCAAAGGCTTTCAAAAGCAAATCAAATCCTTTTTTGTAGACAAACCTTCCTGTGGAATAAATAAACCTTTCAGGAAGCTTATGATTGGTAAAAGGTGCAGAATCAAACTCGGTTACATCTATCGCACTCCTTATTGGAAGTGCTCCATCTGTAAACCCCTCTTCATCAAGAAGCTTCTTTGCTATAAACTCCGAAACCGCAGTAACGGCCGAAGCGTTTCTTATAAGATATGTTCCAAAAAACCACGATATCCACGAGCGCTTCATAAAAACAGCATCATTTCCATGAAAGGTAACTACAAAAGGAATATCTCTAAATAAGCTTATTGCAACGCAACTTGCAAGGGCATTTGAATGTGGAAAATGCACATTGATAACATCTGGATTTTCTTCCTTGATTATTTTTATTAGGGCAGGGATTGCCGTAAGTCCAAGTAACCATTTTGGGTTCAGCTGTGGCCTTATAAAAAAGAGCCGCTTTACTCGGATACCCCTAATCGTTTCCTCCTTAGGAAGTGTCGGTGGATTTCTTGCTGCAACAACTAGCACTTCATGGCCCATCTTTTGAATATGTGACATTATTCTTTCAAGGCTATCCTCAAGCCCTCCAATTCTTGGAGCATACAGATCCGTAATGGCTATCACTTTCATAGTCTACACAACCATTCTTAATCAATGAAATAATCCTCCTTCATATAAAAACATAATCTATAAAATAACTTCATCCCAAAGACACCATATGCGAATTATTGTTATCGGAGGGGCAGGTTTTATAGGAAGCGAAATGGCAGGCTTCCTTATAGATAAAGGCCACCATGTCTCCGTAATTGACAATCTAAGGACAGGAAAAGAAAGATATATTACTGAGGCAGGAAAAGGAAAGATAAATTTCATTTATGGGGATATCCTGAATTTACAAAAAGTTAGAGAAGCTATACGAGAAGTTGATGCTGTGTTTCACTTTGCGGCAAATGCAGACATACGAGGGGGAATGGAAAACACGTTTCTTGACCTAGAACAAAACCTAATCGGCACATATAATGTCTTAGAAGCTATGAGGCAGGAAGGGGTAAAAAAAATAGTTTTTGCATCTTCTTCTGGAATATATGGAGAACCTGAAAAAATTCCAACTCCAGAATCATACGGACCTCTTTTTCCTACCTCTCTATATGGCGCAAGCAAACTCGGAGCCGAAGGCTACATTTCTGCGTTTTGTGAAGCATTCGGAATTCAAGCTTGGATCTTCCGTCTTGTAAACATAGTAGGCGCAAGAAACAGCCATGGAGTAATCGGAGATTTCATAAGAAAACTGAGAAAGAATCCACATAAACTTGAAATACTAGGAAACGGTAAACAGCAAAAATCTTATCTCCACGTAAGCGATTGCATTTCTGCAATATACTTCGCGTTTAACAAAGCTAATAACAAAATAAACGTCTTCAATCTTGGGAATGAAGACACAATAAGCGTAAAGGAAGTTGCAGACATAGTATGCGAAGAAATGGGACTTAAAGATGTAACCTACTCCTATACAGGAGGTGAACGAGGCTGGATTGGAGATGCTCCGACAGTCTTACTTTCAGTAGAAAAGTTAAAGCAACTCGGCTTTAAGTTCTCTGGAAACTCAGCAAGCGCCGTGAGACGCGCAACAAGAGAAATGCTAAAAGAAACAGAGATATATGACAAAAAGAGAAGTGAAAGTTAATTACACAAGTTTTTCCCACCATTCCCTATTTTTCTCATACCACTTTACAGTATCCGCCATTCCTTCCTCAAATCCTATTTTTCTCCTCCACCCTATTTTCTTTATCTTTTCAGAAGAAAGCGCATACCTAAAATCATGTCCCTTCCTATCAGCCACAGATTCTATCCATGTTTCGTCAAATCCCATCAATTGCGCCACCATCCGTGCCACTTCAATGTTTCTTCTCTCACACTCGCCCCCAATATTATAAATCTCACCTTTCTTTCCTTTTCTAATAACAAGCTCTATAGCTTCGCAGTTGTCATATACATGAATCCAGTCTCTTATCTGCTCTCCGCTTCCATAAAGAGGAATTTTTTTTCGTTGCAACAAATTAGTAATCATCTTTGGTATAAATTTCTCCGGATGCTGATAAGGTCCATAATTGTTTGAGCTCCTTGTAATAATCGTAAATAGACCGTACGTCCTATTGTAAGCTCTCACCAACATGTCCGCTGCAGCTTTGCTTGCAGAATATGGCGAATTTGGAAGAAGCGGACTATCCTCGTTGAAGACTCCTTTATCTATGCTGCCATATACCTCGTCACTACTAATCTGCACAAATTTTTCTACATCCAATAACCTACAAGCTTCAAGAAGGCGTTGCGTACCAAGAACATCAGTCCTAACAAACTTCTCAGGGTCTTCTATACTTCTGTCTACATGGGTTTCAGCCGCAAAATTTACGGCGATGTTACAATCCTTTAGTAACTTCTTTACAAGCCCAAAGTTGCAAATATCTCCACGTACAAACGAATAATTTTTGTTTTTCTCAAAATCCTTGCAGTTTTCCAAATTTCCTGCATAGGTCAGCTTATCAAGGTTTATAATCTCCCAGTCTCCGTGCTTTGCAAGTACTTTTCGTATGAAATTACTACCTATAAATCCAGCACCGCCACTTACGAGAATCTTCATCTCAATGCCCAAGATATCTTTCTTATGAAAGTTATTAAAAATGCAAATGCCCCTAATTAAGAGGTTTTCTTTATGAAAGGCGTGATACTTGCCGGAGGGAAGGGCACGCGCCTTCGTCCTCTCACTCACAGTGGCGCCAAGCAGCTCATTCCTGTTGCAAATAAACCAATCATCTATTATGCGATAGAAGATTTAGTCTCAGCAGGTATAACTGATATTGGAATAATTGTAGGCCACAGCCCAGAACGAATCCAGAGTATAAAAGATGGAATAGGGGACGAGTCAAAGTTTGGCGCAAGAATAACTTATATAGAACAAGAAGCACCTCTTGGTCTTGCCCATGCCGTTTTGTGCGCAAAAGATTTTGTCTCTGATGACCCCTTTGTAGTTTATCTTGGAGATAACATGCTTGAAAATGGTATCTCCCCATTTGTCAAGGCGTTTGAGAACTCTGACTCGGATGCCTCAATCCTCATCACTCCGGTTCAGGAACCAGAACTTTATGGTATAGCCTATCTTAACAGTAATGGAAACCTTATTAGAGTAGAGGAAAAACCAAAAAACCCCTCCTCAAATATGGCCATAATCGGAGTCTACTTTTTTACAAAATCTATCTTTGAGGTTATCCCAAGAATAAAGCCTTCCAAAAGAGGTGAGCTTGAGATAACGGATGCAATACAAGAACTAATAATGGCTGGTAAAAAGGTTACCTCATATATTGTAGACGGTTGGTGGGACGATACAGGTACGCCCAAATCAATTCTTTTGGTAAATAGCAAAGTCCTTGAAAGCGACAAGATTAAGTCAAAGAATGAAGGGGACGTAGACAAAGAAGCAATAATCGAAGGAAAAGTCTCTATCGGAAAAGGAACGAGAATAGGCCCGGGGTGCATCATAAAAGGGCCAACCGTAATAGGAGAAAACTGCCATATACACAACGCAAAGATAGGACCATACGTTAGCATAGGCAACGCATGCAGAATTGAGAACGCAAAGTTGTCCTGGTCCCTTATCCTTGACGGCGTTGAATTAGTCACAAATATCACATTTATAGATACTATAGTCGGAAAACATACTAGAATTGTTTCAAGATCCAAATCACCTCACCAACCGGCGCAGGTGATTATAGGAGAAAACTCAACAATCATATTATGAAAATAATTTTTTTATAGGGGAGATATACTCATGCGCGTCTGCATGTTCACAAGGACAGTGGCTCAGCAAGGCAAAGGAGGAGTAGAAGACCACATAAATATGCTTTGCCAAGGCCTTTCAAAAGAAGGGATAGAGGTTGAAGTTATTACTACAAGCCATCCCAACAGCTTAGTATACGAAGAGATAAATGGCGTAAAATATCATTATGTGCCGGGTAGCCAACCAAAGCGGTATTCTCGGCAATGGTGGAAAAACTCCGCGAAGAAGTTTCTTGAACTCCACCTAAAAGAGCCATTTGACATTGTTCATTCTCAATCTGCAGGCGGTCTTGGCTTTGTTCTTGATAGTCAGTGCAGCTCACTTAAACTTCCTTTTGTCACTTCTCTTCATGGAACCACATATGATGAAATTCAGACGCAGTTAAATAAACTTAAGAATCTATTAGAAGTTCGCACCATCTCTGATTTTTTTGATACATTAAAAATTTTTCCAAAACTTCTGTTTCAGCTTTATAATTACTTTTTTCTAGATCCAAAATACCTCTCTAAATCAGACATAATAATCGCGACAAGCAATGAACAGAAAAAAATCCTTATAGAGACATTTGCGTTAGATACAAAAAAGATAAGGCTGGTTTACAATGCAGTAGATGAAAATCTTTTCTCTCCGTTGCCACGCCACTTAGCAGTACAAAAGACAGATTTACTTGGCTCACCTGTCCTTCTTTGCGTTGCTCGACTCGAGCGTGAAAAAGGAGTCCAAAACGCAATAATGGGATTGCATTCAATAATAAAAGAATACCCTACTGCATTACTCGTAGTAGTCGGAGACGGAAGTTATCGTCCACGTTTAGAGTCTCTTGCAAGAGACTTAAACATCAATCATAATGTTAAATTCACCGGATTTGTTCCATATGAATCCCTTCCCTATTATTTTTCATCCTGCGATATTTTTCTCAATCCAACCATACGCCAGAATGGTTATGATCTAACTGTTCTTGAAGCAATGTCCTGTGAACGACCAGTCATTGCATCGAATATAGGAAGCATGCCTACAGCTATATCAAATGGAATTGACGGCATCCTCATAAAACCAGGCTCGGCATCTGACCTTGCTCTTGCGGTGCTAGACTTGCTAAAAAATAAAGAGAAGGCAGACAAAATAGGAAAAAATGCGCGCCAAAAAGTTCTTTCGCTCTTTTCATTAAAAAGCATGGTCTCAAGTACGGTTGCTATATATAAAGATGCTTTAGCGCAAGTGAGATAATAATATGGTCAACGGCCCTACCCTTTCCATCCCACCTTACTCAAATTATGGTTATAAGCACCCAGATGAAGCTGAAAGCACAACAAACAGGTTTGAATACCCTATAATTGTTAGTATGGTTAAGGAGGGCTCAACAGTTTTAGATATCGGATGTGGAGATGGCTCTCTTGGAAAGCTTTTGATTACTAAGGGATGCAAGGTCTTTGGTCTTGAGATAGATCCTAATGGCGTGGCTCAATCACAAAGAAAAGGGGTGGATGCAAAAATTTGCGATATTGAAAGCGGCTTACCCTATCCCGACAACTCGTTTGACTATGCAATAATAAACGTAACTCTTCAGATGCTTTATCGTCCACTATACGTTCTAGAAGAAGCAGTCAGAGTTTCTCAGAAGCAAGTTGTCAGCTTTCCAAATTTTGCTCACCTTCCCGCAAGAATTGAGATGCTTATCTACGGAAGGATGCCAAAAACAGCGCTCTTTGGTTATGAATGGTATAACACTAGACATATCCATCACATAACTTACAATGATTTCGTCTCCACCATCAAGAAACTAGGTTTAAAAATTTTAAAAGTAAAAACACTTGATCTTCGTGGCAGAAAGGAAGATTGGCTTTCGCGCTTCTTCCCCTCACTTTTCTGCGGAACAGCCATATTCCTTTTGGAGAAATGAATATGTACAGCTTCGCTGACTTTTACAGGGGAAAGCGCATCCTTATAACAGGAGGACTTGGCTTCATAGGAAGCAACCTGTCTATCCGTCTCTGCCAGTTTGGTTCAAAGGTACATATACTAAACAAAAAACCGACAAATCCTTCTCAGGCCGCATTCAACATAGAACCCGTGAAAAACCAGGTGATAGTGACCTATTCCGATACAAATGATTTCCAGACGCTTGATGAATGCGTTCAGGAGAAGGATATAATCTTTCATCTTGCCGGAAGAGGGAGCCACGTTGATAGTATACTTGACCCAATCGGAGACGCAAGTGCAAACGCGCTGTCTGCACTTTATCTTCTCAAATCAATAATCAAAAAAGAAAAAAAACCAAAGATAATATACTCCGGTACAAGAGGGCAGTACGGTAACGCCAAAACCTTACCTGTTAACGAGGACCATCCAAAACAACCTGTCGACATTAACGGAATAAACAAGCAGGCAGCCGAAGATTATCTCCTTCTTTATTCTAGAATTGGTGCCATACGCGCGTGTTCACTTAGAATGGGCAACATATATGGGCCGCGAATGCAGATGCAAAATCCAAACCAAGGATTTATATCCTGGTTTATACGTCTTGCGATAGACAACAAATGTTTAAATGTTTTTGGTTCCGGGTCTCAGAGGAGAGACTTTACATACATAGATGACTTAATTGATGCTCTACTACTTTGTGGAATGAGTGATAGCACCGACTCTGAAGCTTATAACGTCGGTGGCGACGTTTATAGTGTTCTAGAAGTAGCAAAACTCATCGTAGAAGTTGCAGGAAGCGGTTCTGTTAGCATAACCCCCTACGCCGAAGGGCACAAAAAGGTGGAAGTTGGAGATTTTGTTCCTGACGTCTCAAAAATTAATAAGCTTGGCTGGAAACCTAAAACACCTTTCAAGGAGGGGTTAAAAATGACAATTGATTACTATAGAAAATATAAAGAGTTTTATTGGTGACTGAATGGTTCCATACATTGATTTAAAGACAGAATATTTATCAATAAAAAACGAGATAGAAAAAGCAATCTTTTCAGTTCTTGAGAATTCAAAGTTCGTACTTAGTGACAACGTCTCGAGTTTTGAGCGTGAGTTTTCGTCTTACATAGGAACAAAATATTGTGTTGGGACTGGCAACGGATTGGATGCACTTCGCTTTGCGCTCCTCTCTATTGGAATAAAAGCAGGCGATGAAGTCATCTGCGTTTCTAATTCTGCATTTGCCTCAGCGCTGTGTGTTTCAACAATAGGTGCCAAACCAATCTTTGCAGATGTAGAATACGACACGCATAATATGGACCCCTCCGATATACGGAGAAGAATAACCAAAAAGACAAAAGCGATCGTCCCCGTTCATCTTTATGGACAAACCGCAGATATGGACCCTATACTGGAGATTGCAGATGAGCACAACCTCCTAGTGGTTGAGGATGCATGCCAAGCTCATGGAGCAGAGTACAAAGGAAAAAAGGCCGGTTCAATTGGACAGGTAGGGTGCTTTTCGTTTTACCCTACAAAAAACCTTGGTTGTTATGGGGACGGAGGAGCTGTACTAACTAACGATTACGAGATTGCAGAAAAAGTAAAAATGTTACGCAATTATGGACAGATAAATCGCTATGAGCACGAGATAGAAGGTTTTAACTCACGTCTTGACGAGTTGCAAGCCGCAATCTTAAGGGTAAAACTTAGACACCTTGACAGGTGGAATGAAAAAAGAAGGTCGACTGCACGAAGATACAGCGAGCTTATAAGTCACAAAGACATTACTTGTCCAAATGAAAAAGAATACGCAAAGCACGTGTACCACATATACGCTATAAAATCTGCAAAGCGCGATAGTCTTATGGAGCATCTTAAGCGTGCAGGAATTTCAACCATCATACATTACCCTATTCCTGCTCACCTCCAAAAAGCATATGCACATCTTGAGATTCCAAAAGGCTCACTTCCAGTTACAGAGAAGGTCTGTTCAGAGGAGCTTTCACTTCCTATGCACCCATTCTTAACAGATGAGCAAATAGAAGAAGTCTCTTCAGCCATAAATTCTTTCTGAGCGGTGAATTCGATGAAGATATCCATCCCACTTCGAGCCTTCCACAATTACGGTGGAATATCAAGGTGCATCTGGGAGCTTTCCAAAAATTATTCTCATTCACACGAAGTCCACATTTTTTCAAGCCAGTTTGAATCCCCTCCATTTAAAGTATCCCACCATCCCGTTTTTTCGTTTTCGTCTCCCCCCTTCCTTGCTGAGCTTTCTTTTGCAATCAACTCTCAAAAGGCTTTGGATTCATTTTTTTCCGATATTGTGTATTCTCCAGCTACAGCATGCTATAAAGCAGATGTCTTTACTGCAAACTCTTGCCATAAGGCAGCAGTCGAGCTCTTTTCACAACAAAGAGGCCATATGTACTCTTTTTTAAAGGCGCTTGAACCAAAATCTCGCATTGTTATTGAAATAGAAAAACGCAATTATCAACAAGATAACTACCAAAAAATAACTGCCATATCAAAGCGCACAAAAGAGGAACTGATGCAATACTATAACGTTCCCGCAGATGACATAGTCGTGATCTATCCTGGAGTAGATACAGACATCTTTAAGCCATCGACAAAAAGTCGCATTTTGATACGCAAAAAATATTCCATTCCAGCCAACATCCCCATCCTTCTTTTTTGCGGTCATGAGTTCAAGAGAAAAGGCCTTGCTCAGCTAATAACCGCACTTGCAAAAGTAAAGCGAGACTGGAGGCTTATAGTAATTGGTGGCGACAAAAAAGACTACTATGAAAATCTTGCTCGGAAACATAAGATTTTAGACAAAATACTATTCTTAGGCTTTGTTAAAAGCCTTGCAGACGTTTTCAATGGTTCTGATGTTTTTGTTTTTCCTACAACCTATGAACCTTATGGAATGGTAATAACAGAGGCACTATCCTCCGGCCTTCCAGTTGTTACTTCAAAAATTGCAGGAGCGGCTGAGCTTATGACTCATGGCAAAGAAGGCTTTCTTCTTGACGATCCCTTTGATATCTTAGGCATTTCAGAATACATAGACACCCTTCTAGCTGACGAGAAATTAAGAAAAAGAATGGGAAAATATGCCAGGAATACGGCTACAAAATATAACTGGAAGAAAATATCTATGCAAATGATGAGCGTTTTTGAAAAAGTAATAAATGAAAAAAGGTGACAAAGGCTTTCAACCATTTGTCTTCTTCTTAATTAAATCTAGACATACCTCCTCGTATCTTTTCATAAATAAATCCCAGTTGAATCTTTTGTAGCAAAACTCTTTTCCCTCCCTTCCCATCTTCTTTGCCATCTCACTGTTGGTAGCAAGCAGTTCCATTTTTCTGCTCATTTCTTCTTCATTTTCAACTAGAAAACCAGTCTTTCCGTCGATTATGGTTTCTGTTGGTCCACCTTCCTTTACGGCGATGCAAGGTTTAAGAGAAGCTGCGCTCTCTACTGGAATAAGTCCAAAATCCTCATTTAGCGGGGTATAGAGAGTTGCCGTACAGTTTGCATACAACTCATAAATCTCACTGTCTTCGACATTTAGCTTTATCTCTCCCGCGTTGCCTAAGAGGTTTTTGATTTTCTCGTAGTATCTGACATGCTCTTCTCTGTTTTGCAGAAGCGAGCCGGCAATTATTAACCTCCATTCAGGATGCTTTTCCCTAAATTTGAGAAATGCCTTAATTGCAAATTCATATCTTTTTTCAGGGGTAATCCTTGAAGGATAAAGAAAGTATGGTTCAAAGTTCTTACAACTGTATCTTTCAAATTGTACGCCAGAGTACAAAACTTCACTATCCCTATGAAGATACTTTCTAATTCTTTCCTTTACAGCTTTACTATTTGCAAACACGTGCTCTATTTTAGGAACAATCGAAGATTCGACCGACCTAAAAACAGCAGCGCTTCCTGCAAAAAGCATTTTTTGCCATATATCCCGTTGTCTCATCCTCCATTCATACAAATCGTAAATTTCTCGTGCAGGGGAGTGACAATACCAGACCATTGGAAAGTTATGTCTTCGTCCCCATTCGGAAGGAGAACTCGAAGCTCCAAAAACGTCAAATTCTCCTTTTTTTAATTTTAAATTGTAAAAGGTAACCCCCGAAGAAAAACCGTCATACAACCTTTTTGGGAGTACCTTGCTCCACAGAGGCCTCTTACCTTTAAGAGGCCTTATATCTACTTTTTCGAGTTCTGGAAAGGTAGATTCTCGGTTATATGAAATACAAAAGATAGTGGCATCAAATCTCTCAGCAATCCTCAACATGCATTTTTCAGCACCACCTTTAACTTCAAAAAAAGGGTGAAAGATTGCCAATGAAAACTTTTTAACAGCCATCTAAAAAACCTCATTCTCTAATTGCGGCCAGTAATTTTTTTTGCAGCTTCAAGTAGGCTACTTGCTTCCATATGGGGTTTTATCTTGTATGCTCCGTCCCTTCCTCCAAGACCTGTCCTAACAAGCACAGTGATGCATCCGGCATCGCGCCCCATCTTTATATCCTTGGTGCTATCGCCTATAACATATGAATGTTTCAAGTCGATGTCAAATTCTCGCGCAGCATCTAAAATAAAGTGGGTTTTTGGTTTTCTACATTTGCAATTATCAGATTCAAGATGGAGACAATAATAAATGCGTTGAACATTTATTCCATTGTTTTTAAATGTCTCTTCCATATGCTTATCAATTTCTTTAAGATTCTCCAATTTAACTTCCCCCTTTGGAACTCCTTGCTGGTTGCTTACAATAAAGAGAAGATAGCCGCATTGATAAAGCATCCTCATTGCTCGCAACGACCCTGGAATAAAGTAGAACTCATCTCGGCTTTTTACATATCCTTCCCTATTCTCGTTTATGACACCATCCCTGTCAAGAAAAACAGCAACTCTTTTTTTTACTCTCACTCAGAGGTCACCCTCAACAATTTCGCATATTACATGCCCTATAAATATATGCATTTCTTGAATTCTTTGTGTGTCAGTTGACGGGACATGTATGCACAGATCGCAGATTGTATCCATCTTTCCTTTCCTCTGACCAGTGAGACCTATACAAAAGCACCCGATTTCCTTTGCCTTTTCCAGACCTAAAATAACATTTTGTGACTCCCCTGACGTTGAGATTCCTATAACTACATCTCCTTTTTTTGCCAGCCCTTCGAGTTGGCGAGAAAAGACATTGTCGTATCCAAAATCATTGGCAATAGCTGTAAGCGACGGAACATTTGACACAAGAGCCATAGCCGGAAGAGCATGTCTATTTTTGGTAAATCTCCCTACAAATTCGGCTGCGATATGTTGAGCGTCGGAAGCACTTCCTCCATTTCCAAATAAAAAAACCCTCCCGCCTTTTTTTATACGTTCTGATATTCTTTTTCCAGCTTCCATCACAACGTCAGAAAGTCCGTTGCTTTCTTGGCGGACAACAATACTCTCCCGAAGCCTTTTTAGGTATAGGGTGTCTAAGTCTCCCATGTTTCCAATCCCCCAAAGTCAAACCTTATCCATTTCGGCTCCAATCCAAGCCCCTTTAGTCTTTCTGCTACTTTATGCTCTTTGTTTGGTTCGCAATAAAAAAACATAAACCCTCCTCCACCAGCACCGGAGATTTTCCCTCCAAGTGCACCAGCCTTCTTCGCTTCTTCATATATCTTATCCACTCTCCTGTTCGTTATAAGCGGACTAAACATCTTTTTTATTTTCCAGCTCTCATCAAGAAGTTTTCCAAATTCGTTTAAATCCCCTTTCTCAAGAACCTTTCTCATTTCAAGTGCAGTTTCCTTTGCTTTATCCAGCGCCCATACCGTCTCACTTTTTCCATCCGAGTATCTCTTTATTTGGTCAGCTATTATATCTCCAGAAGACTTTCTTTTAGCTACATAAACCATAACAAGACTTTTCTCGAGTTCAAAAACATGCGCTCGGCTTATTCTCACCTTATTTACTCTTACTCTTCCTTCTCCAAATTCAAGAAAATTTATTCCCCCAAAAGCTGAAGCGTACTGATCTTGCCTCCCTCCAAAATTTCCAAGCTCTTCCCTTTCTAACTTTACAGCAAGTTCTGCGATCTCCTGCCTGCTTAATTCGACCCCATTCATACTGTTGAAAAGGCCTATAAGGGCAACAAACGCGCTTGCTGAACTACCAAGACCTGACTTCGGAGGAACATCGCTTCTAATGTATAACTCGACGCCCCTTTTCCCTCTATTCATTTTTCTTATTACTGCATTTACAAGCTCCATTCTGCCATCCATTGCCATTTCATTCTTGTCAGGATGAAAAAGAAGAAGCTCTTGAGCGTATTCCCCATCTTCAATTACAATCCTTTCATCCGTTCTAAAAGAACCCGCGGCGTAATTATACCTACTTATAGCTGCGTTTATTACACACCCGCCTTTCTCTTCAGCGTAGGGAGAAACGTCAGTTCCTCCACCACCAAAACTTATTCTGACAGGTGCTCTACTTCTATAAGCAATCACGCAGTTCACCGCTATGTCTTAACTGTTTTTTTCCAATCATCCAAAAACCTGGTTATTCCGTCGTCAGTCATCTTGTGCATGAATAGTTTTTCGAATACTTCGGGAGGGACAGTGCAAGCGTCGGCTCCTAACAGCGCTGCTTCTACCACGTGCATAGGATGTCTCACGCTTGCCACAAGGACTTGTGTCTCAAAATCGTAGTTTGAATAAATTCCCAATATTTCCTCAACAACCCTCATTCCGCTTTCACCCATGTCATCCAGTCTTCCAACAAATGGGCTTACGTAAGTAGCACCAGCCTTTGCTGCTATAAGCGCCTGGGCTGCAGAAAACACAAGAGTCACATTTGTGTCTATCCCTTCACTTTGCAGCTTTTTGACAGCTTTCATCCCTTCAAGGCTCATCGGAACCTTTACCACTACGTTTTTTGCCCACGAGGCAAATAATCTTCCTTCTTTGACTATCTCCTCACTCTTCATCCCAATACCCTCTACACTAACCGGCCCCTTTACGATGGAGCAAATCTCCTTAACTGCCTTTTCGTGCTCAACACCTGCCTTTGCAATCAGCGTCGGGTTTGTTGTAATTCCATCTACCAAACCACTGTTGGCAAGTTTTCTTATTTTTTCTATATCAGCAGTATCTAGAAATATCCTCATACGCTACACACCTCCCTACATTCCTTCTTTTTCTGACAAACCAGCTTTACGACGCGCTCTTCATGCCTTCTTTTTTCTTAATCAAACTCTTATAAACTTTGATATATTCTTTTGCAATGTGTTGCCACGAATACTTCTCCTCTGCTTTCTTTCTGTTTTCTTTTCCAATGCGCAAGCGAAGGTTTTCATCTAGAAGAAGCGTTTCTATTCCCTCTACCATCTCCTCTGGAGTTGAGAAAAGAATCGCATTCTTTCCATGCTCTAACAGCTCCTCTATCCAAGAAAGCTTTGTTGCTACAATAGGCTTTCCTGCACCCATATATTCTAATATTTTTATCGGGCAGAACCCGTACGGCTCAGCTGGGTTTAATGCTTCATGAAAAGGAGCAAGGCAAATATCTGCCATTCCCAGATACAGCGGCAGTTCTTTGTCAGCGATTCTTCCGGCAAAAATTACGTTTGACGGAGCTTTGCTCTTAATCCTTTCAATGTAGTCTATATATTTTTCAATTCCTCCAACAATCACAAACCTTGCCTCAGGAAATTCCTTTTCAATCCTCGTGGCAGAATAGACTATGCTATCAAGGCCATGTCTCGGGCCAAGGCCTCCCACAATCTCAATTACGGGTCCTGTGATATCAAGCGATTTTTTTAGCTTCTCAACAGCTCTCTTGCTACTCATACCAAATCTTTTGACATCCACACCGTTTGGGATAACATAAAAGTTCTTTTTTATTCCATGCCTTTCTAATGCCTTTTTGGTAACTTCTGATACACAACATATTGCATCGGCTCTTGAGAGAAAGAACTTTGCCCACAATATTCTGGGGTAGTACTGCACTGCCGGCTTCACTGCGTCTGTAAGTATTCCTCCCCTCCTCTCAAATGAGAATGGATTAAAATTTATTTCAGCAACAAGCGGAACACCGGCTTTCTTTGCTGCAAAAGTTGAAAAGCCGCTCCCTGGGTCCATTCTCTTGTGGATTACATCTATCCCCTCTTTCTTGCAGATTTCAACTATCTTCCAAATGGTATTATATGAAAGGAGGGGTCTGGGGAATTTCGTATTAACTGGATGCACCTTTGCGCCTCCGATGCTTTTTTCTGTGCTATCCGCAATGATATGTACCTCAACTCCAGCTTCGGTTAGAGCCTTTGCAAATTCCATGTGATGAGCTGCAGCTCCTTCAAAACCAGGTATCTTAACCCATTGGGCTACAATAAGAACCTTCATAATAGACTTAATTCAAAAAGATCAAATTTAAACCATTATCCTACAAATAAATCGGCATCTAAGGTGCTATTAATGGCCAAATATTTTGGGACTAATGGCATACGTGGTCTTTACGACTTTCTGACTCCACATTTTGCGCTAAAGGCAGCTTTTGCTTTCTCACAGTGGACCAAAGAAAAAATCAGCAGTAGAGCAAAAAAAGTCAGGATTGGTATAGGGAGAGACATGCGCATTACTTCTCCATCTCTTCACTCCGCTTGCATAGCAGGTATTCTTGCTTCAGGTTCAGATGCAATCAACATGGGCTTAGTTTCCTCTCCAACAGCAGAATTAATGATTAAACGCCTCAATTTGTCCGGTCTAATAATAGTGACTGCTTCTCACAATCCGGCAGAATGGAATGCACTCAAATTTGTTGATTGGAACGGAGTAGCAATCTCAAAAGAGCGCGGAGCTGAAATAGAATATTTGATAGACAAATACAACACGATTCCGGCTACTCCCCAATCTGGAAAAATGTTCGACTACAAAGCTGCAACAGAGCAGCACATCTCCCTTGCCTTGAAGAAAATAAACACTAAGTCTATACAAAAACGAACTCCTCACATAATAGTTGATTGTGGAAACGGTACTGCCGCCTTAATTGCACCACGGCTTTTTACTCTCCTTGGTTGCCAAGTACACACTATAAATGGAAAAATTGATGGGACCTTTCCAGGACGCCAATCCGAGCCGACCCAAGAAAACATTCGAGGCCTCCTTTTAGAGGTAAAAGAAAAGAAGGCAGATATTGGAATTGCATATGATGGAGATGCTGACAGAGTGATATTTGTAGATGAGAAGGGAATTTTTGTATCAGGTGACATGAGCTTTGCTCTTTCCGCAAGGCTTGCTTTGGAACAGAGCAGCTCAAAATCTAGTAAGGTTGTAGTTACGACAGTGGCTACAACCAACGCAGTCCGTGATATCTGCGTACAATATGGAGCCAAGCTCCACTACACCAAAGTTGGAGCGCCGTATCTTTCAGAAGAGACGTATAAGACAGCCGCCATTTCCGCAGGAGAGGAAGTTGGCGGCATCATCTGGCCATCATTCTCATTAGCAAAAGATGGAATTTTTGCTGCAGCAAAAATAATAGAGGCTATATGTGAGAAGGAGACTACCCTTTCAGCACTTCTAAAACAGATTCCGATATATTATAGCTCAAAAACAAAAGTGCCCTGCAAGCCAGGAATAAACAAAACAAAAGTTATAGAAGAGATTGCTACGTACTTTCAGCTTCAACATTTCACTCCCAACACCCTCGATGGAGTTCGAATTGATTATAAAGATTCTTGGTCAATTATAAGGGCCTCTGGAACCGAAAACTATTTTCGCGTGTTTGCAGAGGCAAAAAGCCAAAAAGAAGCAGATGAACTGATGGAAAGACACAAGAAATTACTTCAGGAATTAATCAACAAGTGAGTGGCGATTATATGAAAATAGCACTTGGTTTCGGCACAAGGGCCTGCTCAATAAAGATGGCTCCTCTTATTCGAGAATCTCAAAAAAGGGGACACGAAACATTAATCCTTTACACCGGACAACATTACTCACCAAACCTCTACGAAGATCTTTTTGATGATTTGGAAATACCGCGACCGACTCTGGATATAATGGCAAGGGGTGAACCAGAAGAGCTTGGAGCAAAAATAATCCCTTCAACCGTTAGTTTTTGCAGGAGATACAAACCAGATGTCCTTCTTACTCATGGCGACACATTTAGTGCAATGTACCTCTCCATAGGAGCGGCATTAGCTCTAACTCCTGTTGGTCACGTAGAAGCTGGCTTGAGAACTTACTCCTGGGAACCATATCCCGAGCAAATATGTACAAAAACAGCAGACGCCTGCTCTTCGCTTTTTTTTGCTCCAACCGAAAAAAATAGGCAAGACCTACTTTCAGAGCATCAGCCTGATGAGAGAATTTTTGTTGTTGGGAATACTGTAGTTGATGCCGCACTTCAACATTCAGAGCTAGCAATGAAAAAGAGCAGGATTGTTGAGAAGTTCAAGCCAAAGCATCCGTTTGTTTTTTGGTCATGCCACCGAAAAGAAAATTTGCTTCACGAGCAGCGGATGAGGGGAATCTTTGAATCAATTTTAGAGCTTACTGATGTGCATTTTTTTTGCTCAGTCCTTCCAAGCACGCAGATAGCAGCAGAAAAATGGGGCTATGCAAAGAAGCTTGAAACGGCTTCCCATATATTTTGGGAACCTTGCTTGCCAAAGTATACTGACTCGCTTCGCCTAATGCTGGAGTCAGACCTTATACTAACTGACTCTGGAGGAATGCAGGAAGAAGCCGCCTCCCTACACATACCTTGTCTAACGTTGAGGTATGTTACTGATCGCCCAGAGTCCGTCCAAGCAGGCGCCAACAAATGCATCGGCTGTGAAAAAAAAACCATAAAAGAAGAGGTTAAAAACGTGCTTAAAAACAAGGAAATCGCTGACAGGATGCGCTCCGCCAAGAATCCATATGGAGACGGAAAAAGTAGCGAAAGAATAATAAGAATCATTGAGCAATTTGAAGGCAGGATGGATAGATGGGAAAGCAAAATTGTGAACCAGAGCTGATGTCTTATGAAAAAAGCTTTTGTTTTGTGTGGAGGAAAAGGAACACGCCTTCGCCCTCTTACTTACGCAGTACCAAAGCCGATGCTTCCTGTTGGAAGAAAACCAATTCTTGAGTTCGTGCTTGCAAACCTCAAGCGAAACGGCTTTAATGATGTTACTCTTGCTGTCGGATACCTCAAAGAGCATATAAAAAATTATTTTGGGGATGGCTCGAAGTTCGGCGTCAGAATAGACTATCTGGAAGAGGCGAGCGAATCGGGCACTGCAGGCTGTATCCTGCCGGCAAAAAGCAAGATAAAGGATACCTTTTTAGTCGTTATGGGGGACCACCTTACAAATGCAAATCTTCGTGAGTTATATGAACACCACAGGAAGAACAATCCTCTTGCAACCATAGGTCTAAAGCGCCAAGGGATGCCACTTGAATACGGCATTGCAAAAGTAAATGAAACGAACAACCAGATCCTATCCTTTGAAGAAAAACCTATACTAGAGAATCTTGTTAATGCAGGCATCTATGTATTTGAGCCAGAGATATTTGACTATATCTCTCAAGGTTCTGACTTTGCTCGTGACGTTTTTCCTCTACTCTTAAAAAAGAAAAAGAAGCTCTTAGCCTACATTTTTGATGATTACTGGATGGATATAGGAAGAATGGAAGACTATGAAAGCGTCCACCGAATAATGAGCATCCTTGAAATAACCAAAGAATAAAAAACGAAAAACGTTGAGCCTTCGTGCTATCAAAAGCTTTAAATACCTCCAATAATAGAAATTATACCCTCCATAATAAAAGTTATATATAATCAATTAGTGTGTATTATATGCAAGTCTACAGATTCGTTAAACCTGATAGAAAACTCCAGCTCGAGCAAGCGCATAAAGAGCAAAAATTATTTGAAAAGCAACTTTCTGTTAAGCTATCACACGTCGAAACAGCTGTGAGCTCCTACGACGATCTCTCCATTATTCTAAAAAAAATTGAGCTAATCCTCCCACATGTGATAATCCCATTGTTTAGCTCCCTCGAAGAAGTTGGAAAAAATCCATCTAAGCGCACTATATCAGATTTACTTGCAATTCTTAAGTCTACTAAAGAAGAAAGAAAAGTACTGTATGGACTCCTAAATGAACTTAATACTACCTTTAGTAATCTCAGAATTTCCATAAAAAAACTTAATCAAACCGACTTCAACTGGGTTTCAAACGGCATCTTAGAAGAACTCCCTTCAGATTTAGAGATCAAAATAAAAGAAATATACCGTCTAAGCGGCTTTGTAGAGACAATTGGCTCTTTATCAAACACCACTTCAAAAGTTCTTTCTACCTTTGACTCTCCTTTACCGCCAAACGAGATAAAAAGCATCAGAAAAAAATTAAACAATGATATGCTGAATCTCTCTAAATACAGTTCGATGCTTTCGCATATTATAAATTATTCATTGAAAGGTCTAATTCAAGAAACTCTAAACGGCAATTATCAATTTTCACGATTTTTTATATCCGAATTTGAAAAAAAATATGAATGGTTATACTCTGACCCAAGAATTCAGAATTTAATCTCTGAATACGAGAGAAGTAATGTAATAATTTATATGGACCTTGTATCAACACTTCTTGAGATAACAAAAGAACAATTCCTTAAAGAGAACTGGAAAAAACTCCTCTCCAAATTAGCTACCTCTAATATTCGAAATCCCACTTTTCAAAAAGTAAAGCCTCTAGTTGAACGTCCTCTCATAACCAACCAAAACACCCCAGCCAAGAACCCCCCAGAAACCTCCACTGAACTTTTCTATCGCCACCTAATTGAAGCCACCCCAGCCAAGAACCCCCCAGAAACCTCCACTGAACTTTTCTATCGCCACCTAATTGAAGCAGGAGCAACCCCCCAAGAAGCGCACGAATTACTTAAAATTAAGACTACGCTCAGAAGATTAAATTTCTTCAGCCTAGAGGAAGCGGTTAAGTTTATTCGATCAAAACTTGAAAATGGGCTTTCCTTAAACCACGCTGCCCTGAAATTATCCAACCGAGATTCCTTTAGAACAAGAACAATGGATTTCCTAATCCCTATCTTAAAAGCTGGAGGTATAAGCGATTTTGCTTCTCGCGCGTTGGCCGATTCTTGCATCCATTGCGCTGCTTCCATCTCTCCTAAATCCATAACGCCGGACAAAATTAGACAGTTTGCCATTCAAAACTCAGAACTTATCGTTCGTGAAGCTTCAGAAAAATGCCCAGAGATAAACTTAAACGTTGAACATCATCATCGTCTTTTTGTGGATTCCCTTAGCCATAAACCCTCTCAATCGTCCTCTGAAAAAAACAATCAAACAATTACATATACGCAGAAAATAAGATGAACGTAAAGAGTGTTTCTAAACCATTATTTCACCAATTTGTTTAGCTATCCATTAAAAAACGAACAACACCCTCTAAGGAATCTTTCTCAAACAAATGAGAGGGAACGCGCCCTGATGAACTAGTATAACTCTTACTAAGCTAACCTAAGCTAAAGCATCCTAAGTCCATCTTCCAATGCAATTTTTGCCTCCCACGACAAAAGAAGTTTAGCGTTCCTCACGTCTGCAATGCTATAGCGTATGTCTCCTTTCCGTTCAGGCTCAAAAATAGGTTCAAGTCCTTCCATATTGCAAGTTTTTATAATCATCTCTGCAAGTCTGATAACACTCGTACCCACACCTGTTCCTATGTTGATGGCGCATCCAGAGACATCTGAGTCATATGCCTTGATAACCGCGTTACAAACATCCAGAACATGAACAAAATCTCTTACTTGTTTTCCATCACCATATATCACTGGCGGTTTTCCAGACATAACCCTACTAAAGAATTTTGTTATTACTCCTGAATAGGAACTCTTACTAGACTGCCCTTTTCCATAAACATTAAAAATCCTAAGCGCAATTGCGCTCAATTTGTGGATTTTTGCATAATTGAGCACATATCTCTCAGCTGTAAGCTTTGAAATTCCATATGGCGATATCGGTATAGGCTCTTCATCTTCACTTACAGGAGCTTGGCGAGGTTGCCCGTAAACTGCAGCAGAAGAAGAATAGACAAATCTTTTAACTCCGAATTTTTTTGCAGCTATAAGGCAATTAAGCGCCCCAATCGCGTTTTCTTCGAAATCATATAATGGATCCTCAAGCGACTTTCCAACATCAATCTGTGCAGCAAGGTGAATTATTCCATCACATCCAGAAACTGCCCTCTCAACATCCTCAAGTCTCCTTATGTCGCCCTCTACAAATTCTAATCTGTCATCTTCAAGCGCCATTTCGCGTATATCAAACGCCCGCACCCTTTCGCGCCTCTCAATCAGACTCCTAACCACATAACTACCTATAAACCCACTTGAGCCGGTTACAAGAATCATACTACCATCTTCATATCAGCAATGGTTGAAATCCCCTCGAAAAGATTATTAGCACAGCAACTGCGCATATAACTTCAAACCCTATAAATACAATAACAAGATTTCTTTCGCTTATGCCTCCAGTAATTTTCATAACAAGCTGTGCAAATCCACGAACCTTTCCCCCATACGGATAAAGCTTTCCGTCCTTCTCCTCACCCCACCAATAATCTGTGGGAAATCTGTTTGCAAGTTTTATAAAAAAGTCAATAATATGCGGGATAACAAGAATTGCGCCAGCGCTTTCAAAATTACCTAAAATAACCGCACAAGCAAGCGCACTTCCAATTGAAAGCGTTCCAATATCCCCCATAAATATCCTTGCAGGATACCAGTTAAAGATTATAAAAGCCAGGAGTGATCCTAACATTGCAAATGAGATAACTGCCGATTCTACTTTCCCAAGCATAATAGACAATGCAGCAGTACACGCAAACATAACCATTCCCATCCCAGCCTCCATCCCGTTGAATCCTGCAAGCATATTTGTCAGATTAGAGGCCACTGTAATCCCAAGTGGGATAAACACGACTACATATAAGAGTCCAAAATCAACCTCACCAAAAAACGGAATAAACATTACGGTTGTACCAGCTTTCACTGCAACCAAAGGAATCGATGCAAAAATAGGAATAATTGCCTTTATTATCTGCTTCATATTAAATAAGTCATCAAAAACTCCAATAAGAGAGGTTGCAAGTATCGTTGCAAGCGCTCCAAGAGTGTAGACAAGATGAAACTCAAATCCAAAAAACGTATTCATGCTCACTGCCAATAGAATTCCCGCCCCTACACCCATAATTATCATCATACCGCCCATTTCTGCAACTTGTCTTCCACTTTTTTTGTTTACATCCTTGCCTACAATACCAGCGGCCTCAAACTTTCTGATAAGCCTTGGAGTTGTTATGAACGTAACAAAAAACGAGACTAGAAAAATAGCAGCAATTTCAGCTATCATTACAATCAACCCAAACGAAAGACCCTAACTTGGCTATTGCCATAAATCTTTTTAACACCATCAATTTCATCGAAGAATAACTTAAATGCGTTGGTGTCGTAGATCCCCTGAACCCAAACCATCCTCTGTTTTGGATGATAAAACGGCAATGACTCATCAAGAGCAAGTATACTTGAGTAAGGAATAGTACCTATCGGCACTCCAAAAGAATCGAAATACACCGCATCCTCTATAGGAAAGGTGCCGTCAGGGTCTATTCGCCGGCTTATATATCTCCCTTCACTAGACTTAAACAGAGCTGCCTTCCCGCCGTTTGATGTTATGTTTGCAAAGAAAGAAAACGATTCGGCCCTGAACGTGGAACCAGAAACATCTCTAAATCTTCTTGAAAAATCAAAAATGTCCGAAGAAACGACGATGTACCCAAATCCTTCTTTTTTCAACTCGTCTATGGATTCATTTCCCGCGAGAAATCTCAAAAATGCCCTATTAAGGCCCTCTACCTTCCGCTCAGTAAGAAACCTAGCCGCCTCTTCATTCCATAGAACGGCAATCTTGGCATCTTTCTCAACGTTTTTGTTAATCCAAACGTATGCGTTGTACTCATCCCCACCTATGCCTCCGACATATCTTCCACCTATCTCCTCACCGTTAGCTGAAGTCGAAGAAGATAACAAAATACCTCCTGCCACGGAAGAAAGTGTCAGAAAAGACACCAAAAGTGGAGCAAGCCAGACAATCCTAAACTTATATATGTAGAGTATGGCGCTAAAAAGAATCAACGAAGTTATAGAAAGAACCATAGCTGAGACAACCTCAGAAAATCCTGAAAATGAAAGAGAAAGAAAAAAGAAAAATGAGCCATAACCGGCTAAAAGCTCCTTAACTTCCCTCTTTTCCTCAGAAAGCAGCCAGCTTATTCCCGCTGTAGTGCAAAGTGCGATAAGAGGAAGCGAAGCATAAGTTGTCAGAAATGATATCACGGTCCCCAAAATAAAAAGTAAAAGGATAAATGCATCTCCCTCCTTTTCAAATCTTCGTCCAAAAGCAATTAGAGAAATAGCCCCTAAAGGAATCAAAAATCTAAAATCAAAAAGAGAGTTTTTAAATGAACTTAAATTTAGACTCAGATAAAATTTTTCAGCCTCTAAAAATACAAAAGGTATCGTCAATGCAAGAAGAACAGCTGGAATGACAAATGCGCCTAATCTCTTCTCATTCCTATTCCTCCCTGCTTCAAAACCCAAAGCCATTGCAATTCCAATGGCTGTAGTTGCAAAATCTGACGAAACAACGGCAGCTAATACAAAGAGGACGCACCCAACCAAAAATAGACTTTTTTTATACCTTAATAACGAAAATGCAGCCATCCCAGCAACACAAAGAAAAAGACCAAACGTATATCGCGAATAATGAGGAGGGGCAAAGGCAAAGAATGCAGCAGGCGAAGTTAAAAATAGCATCGTACCAAAGAGAGAAGAGTTTGGGTCAAATCCGTAACTTCTAACCACCAAGTAAAACAGAATAACAGTAAACACACCAAAAACTAACGAAAGCAAACCTAGTGTCTCTATCAACTTCTCTGGTTCAAATTCTCCTTCAACAATGCGATATATACTTGCAGTTACTCTATAATAAATATCGCCTTTATCTTCAATCATCGCTTCCTTTATCATGTTTGCCTCTGAGAATAGCGCACTTGAGGGAAGCTCTTTCTTGGAAATAACCCCAATTGAAAGAAAAAGCAGAGTCAAAACCACTACGTTTAAAATTTCTCTGTACTTATCCATAACTTAACACTTCTTTTTGTTATCGTTTGTCATTGAATCTCTCAATAAGTTTCTTTGCCATCTCTACACTTATCTTTTTTTCTCTAATCATCTCCTCAGCGATTCTATCTACAAGTTCGCCAGACGCTCCGGCGGTTGCTGCTATATTTCTTGCCGCAAGCCTCATATGTCCCCTCTGAATTCCTTCTGTTGAGAGCGCCCTTAGAGCCGCAAAATTCTGTGCAAGACCAACAGCAGCAAGCACACATCCGAGTTCTTTTGCACTCTTTACCCCCAAGATCTTTAGAGCAACTCTTGCAACAGGATGAACTTTAGTAGCACCTCCAACAGTTCCAACGGCAACAGGAATTTCAATCTCTCCTTCCAAATCACCTTCAGAGTTCTTCCAATATCGCGTAAGCGGTCTGTATCCACCACTAAGTGAAGCAAATGAGTGAGCGCCCGCTTCAATAGCTCTAAAATCATTTCCAGTTGCAATCACTACTGCATCTATACCGTTCATTATTCCTTTATTGTGTGTAGCACACCTATAGACATCATTTGCAGCAAATTCGTAAGCATCAAGTATTCCTTCAATTGCATCTTCCCCTATCTCTTCTCTTTTCCATACCGCCCTAGCTTTCGCAGTTCTATATACTGCGAGATTTGAAAGAATCCTCAACCTCACCTTTCCGCCAGTTATCTTCTCAATCTCAGGAGAAATGGACTCAAGAAGAGAATTGACTGAGTTTGCCCCCATCGCATCGCAGACATCTACTAAAAGCTCAATTATGAGCATATCGCCTCTTCTTGTCTCAATAAGCCGATACCTCAACTCTCTAACCCCTCCACCATACTTTGTCATCCCATCATTCTTCCTTGCTAATTCTAGAATCTTTCCAGAATTTTTTCTTACAGCTTCGATTGCCCGTTTTGCATCATCCAACTTCACAATCTGAATTTGTCCGACCATTACCGATGACGAACACTCAGCCCTAAATCCGCCACCCGAGCGTGCAAGCTTTGCTCCATTTGACGCAGCTGCCACAACCGATGGTTCCTCTATCGCCATAGGAATAAGATATTCCTTTCCATTAATAACAAAATTAGTAGCAATACCAAGCGGAAGAGGAAAAGAGCCTATAACATTTTCAATCATACGGTCTGCGACTTCTTCATCTAAACCTCCAAATTTCTTTAGGATTTCAACTTCGTCAGGCTCCAAACCAACCTCTTTTGCTATTATCTCCCTTCTCTCCTCTGTAGAAAGCTTATACAATCCAGAGATATCTGACTTTACCATTCCAATCATTCATTCTCTTCAAAATAAGTATAAATAAATATGGTGTCAGCAGCAATGTGCTTTCCCGCCAACAAGGCAGTACACTGGCAACATCGTGGGAGGGCTTAACTTCCAAGTTCGGGATGGGTTTGGGTGTTTCCCCTCCCCTATGGCCGCTGACGTTACTTACTATATATATTGAAGTTTAAAAATCTACTTTTTAAACATGCTTTTATAAAAATAAGACGTGCTGGGCCCATAGTCGAATGGTAAGACGTCTGCTTGACGTGCAGAAGATTAGGGGTTCGATTCCTCTTGGGCCCATGGGTATACTCCTAGTTCCCACTGCCCCCAGTCTACTACCAAAACCCACTGCCTCAAGTCCACTACCAAAACTAACCCACAATTTATTCTCTATTAATCCAAATTAATCTAAAGGCAAGGGGTTTTGGCTTTCCAATAGTCCGCTCCTCTCCAAAAGCCGAAAATTTTTACCTATTTATAACTATTTATAACTATTTATAACTAAATCCGCCTATTCACACCTATTAATTTTCATCTATTCGAATTTACTCCCCGTTTTTTTCTCTTCAACCGTATACTTTTGCGAGAGAATGGTTTTTTCCATCTTTAAAATAGCCATATAAACCAGAACCATGAAGAATAACTCTATCGCAAGCCTTATTATTTTGGAATAAAAAGCTGGAAGAAGCTCTGAAATATCCACAATCTCCAAGAGAAAAAATAGCAAAAAGGCAAAAGAAATCAACTGTACTGTATTCTTTAGGAAAATTCTTTTCTTTGCAAGCTCAATTAATTTAAAAAACTTCCAGAAGAGGTAAAGCGAAACAACTAAATTTATAAGGTGCATTATTCTTTCAAAATTCACACTTTCGAGAAAAGTCACCATTCCCAACCATCCCCATGCAAAAGCATTTCTTTACCTTTAAATAAAAAGGTTTTGTATCCAATAAATAGGGTGGTTGATATGCCCACATGCCCTTTCGAGGATAGATACCGAACAGATATGAATGAATTATTTGAAAAAAAACATATCATAAATACGTGGATGAAAGTTGAGCTTGCTCTCGCGCGTGCCAACGCAAAGCTTGGGCTCATACCAAAAGATGCTCCTGCGGATATCGCGAAAGCTATGGAGAGCGTTTCTATTGAGGAAATAGAGAAGGTGGAGTCAGACATACATCATGACCTAATGGCAATGGTCAATGTCTTATCCTCAAAATGTAAAAAGTATGGTGGTTTTGTTCATTTGGGCGCAACCTCATACGATATAGAAGATACTGCTACTGCTCTTATTTTCAGAGATGCCATCTCTCTATTGCAAAGACGCCTTGAAACACTAAAAAAAATTCTAAAAAAGCTTGCAATAAGGCATAAAAAAACTGTTTGTGTAGGTAGAACGCACGGACAGCATGCGGTTCCAACAACCTATGGGATGAAATTCGCTCTCTATTACCAAGAGCTAAAACGCCACATGGATAGACTCACCTGGGCAAACCACCGCATAGCTGTTGGAAAAATGTCAGGTGCTGTAGGCACGATGGCAACTTTTGGTGAGTACGGACCTCAGATTCAATCTCTTGTCTGTAAGGAACTAAACCTACGAGAAGCAGTCATAACCAATCAGGTAATACAGAGAGATTCCCATTCAGAAGTCTTATTCGTGCTCGCGCTTATTGGTACAACTCTCGAAAAAATTGCCAAGGAAATACGTAATCTACAAAGAACAGAAATAGGGGAAGTTCTTGAGCCTTTTTCAGAAAAGCAGGTTGGCTCTTCAACTATGCCACAGAAGAGAAATCCGCACAAGTCTGAGCGTATATGCTCTCTTGCACGGATACTTAGAGCTAACTTGCAAGTTGCTCTTGAAAATGTTCCACTTGAACATGAAAGGGACCTAACCAATTCAGCAAATGAGCGCTATATCTTCCCTTCCTCATTTATAACCCTTGATTATATGCTTCTGCAGATGTGCTCAATCTTGGAGGGCCTTCAAATAAATGTTGATGCAATAAATAGAAATCTTGAGCTTACAAGAGGTCTTTTTCTTGCTGAAAGAGTTATGATGGCTCTCACCAAAAAGGGAATGGGAAGACAGGAAGCACACGAACTTGTGCGAAAGTGCGCTCAGGAAGCATACAAAAAAAACATACATCTTAAAACAGCTTTAGAAGCAGACCCCAAATGCATGGAACTTCTATCTTCTTCTGAGCTTTCGTCTCTTTTTGATCCTTCTACTTATATAGGAAAGGCAGAAGAGATAATAGACAAAGCTCTTGCCGATTAGTGATCCTCCTTTTCCATCATCCGTTGCAATATCAATTCATACATAAATCTTAAACTAAATACCTCAACATTTGCGTACAGCCAAACCAGCTTAATAAGTTCTTCCAATTGTGCTGAAATCTGCCAAAAACCATTATCGGTGTCATTATATTCGTTTCTTTTCAAATGTTCGAAGATTTCATAAGACCGGTTAAACATGCTGTTTGAAATTCTTTAAGTTACC
>JAWCQO010000003.1:91705-128117 GCA_038869735.1 Candidatus Anstonellales archaeon
CACTTGTTTTATTAGTTGTAATAACTTTTTCACTGTGTATCTTATACTCTTTTCATCTGTAATTTATCCCTCTCTTTACCCAATCTCCCCCCATTCTTCTTATCTTTTATACTCAGATTTCCAATCAGTCGAATACAACAAAAGAGCTAATTCTAAAATGTCCATTTAATAGAAGAAAGAGCTTTTCCAAAAACCTTATAAAATTAAAAATGCACGATTTCATACATGGGACTTCTATCCCTATTTGAATACACCTTCAAATCCTATATCTCAGGAATAAGGCTAATCTTGTTCTTTTCGCTTCCATTTCTCATCGCATTCTTTATCCCACTCTTCGTCCAGACCCCTACCTATATTGCCCTTGGAGGGACATTTCTCCGTACAGGGAGCATACCCGACCTTAAAGGGACCGAAATTGCAATAATGATTTTTTCCTTCCTCGCTTCTCTCTTTCTTTTTTCGTTTGGAATAGTCAACATCAACTTAATAATAAAATCCCAACGTACCGGCGCGCCTATAAAAAGAGAGGTTATAGAAGGAATCGGAAAATACACGATCAATGTTTTTTGGATCTTTCTAACCTTCGAGCTTTTACTGATAATAATTCAACTGTTGACATCTGAAACGCCTTTTTCATTTCTCGCTCCGCTCTTTGTTTTTGTCATGTCAATTCCAGTCTTTTATGTAGGTCCTGCTCTTGTAATAGACGAGGTACGCCCATGGCGCGCACTTGAAAATTCCACTTGGATGGTTATAAGAAAGTTTCCATTATTTCTTTTATGGATAATACTTGCGTTTGCCCTTAACTCCATCATAAACTTTATATTATTTCTAATACCCGGCTTTAGTCAGTACTCCCCTTATATAGCTCTTATCATCAACTCGTTGCTTGTAATGCCCTTCCTCTTGGTTCTTCAGTCCCAAATTTATATTACGAAATATACTATAATCCGTTAGTGATAGTAATGGAAGATCTCTCCCCAAAACCAAAATACAAACTTCTTTTGGGCGAGCATGAAAAAATAGCTTACGATCTCCTAGCTGCCTTTAACAAAAAACTTGAGGAAACAGGCTTGAATGCAACTTCAATCACGCGAAACGAAAAATTGAAGCTTGCGCTTGCGGCTTTATCTGATGAGGCTGCATTTCGCCAACTTCTTGAAAAGGCAAACATCCCCTCTGAGAACGTTAGTGCTGGATTCGTTCATAGCACTACAAGCACACATGGAGGAGAGCTTGTCGATTCTCGCACATCACGTATAAAACTTATCAAGTTTCTCTATGATTCGGTGACTGAAGCTCTTGCAAAAGAAAAAGAGATAGCACAGCAATTTGGAGAGCCCCTTTCAACACCACTTCAGCAATTTCAACTCTTCTCCTGGCTTAAGACGCAACAGCAAAATCAACATTTTTTTGACCCAAGTCAAGAAACAAAAAGTCAAATTCTCCGTCAACCACTAATCGATTCATATCCTAGCAAAGATACCGCTGTCAATACTAAACCTGACCATACCATTCTTTCTAGTGCAATATCAGAGTTTAACTCGATTTGCACGGAAGGAAGGTGCATTCCAATAGCAAAGGATTTTTTATCCAAAAATATTATCGATCAACAATACTTCAAATCATTTGTAGATGCCCTATCTCAGTTGCGCAATAAATTTGATGTCACTAACCCAGCATCAATAGACAACTTTTGCGAGTCTTTTTTAAATCTAACAAAGGACTTCACAGAGACGGTAACCGAAAATGCACGCAAGCAAGGACTCATAAGTTCATCTGAAAAGATAGACCTATCTAACGAACTTTTTACAAATTACCTTGCAGTCATCATTCTGGCTAAAAACGGCCACTCATTCTTTGAAAATGTAAAAAACGCAAAAAGTGAGAGTGAAGTAAATCAGTTAGTGGATAATTTTAGAGCTATTGCAACCGACCTTCATTCATCAAATAACGTTTATGAGGTTGTCAAAAAAGCAAAACGCTATAATCTTAACTTACCTTCCCCTCAAACTCGTTTTTTCTCGTTTTATTTCCCTTTCATTCTATCAGAAGCTATATCTTTCGAAAATATATTAGGTCAGCAACTTGTATTCCAAAACTTCTACGCATACAACCTTCTTATTAACAACAAAAAAGCAGAAAAAGAAACGCTTGACATTCTCAAAAGGGAAAGCTCAACTTATGCTGCAATCCTCTTCTCTTCAGCATTTTCCTTTCTTTTCAAATCAGGAGAAGCAGACACAAACGAGAGGACGCTAAAGAAACTAGAACAAGAAAAAGAAATCATAGAAAAAACCATTTCAGAGAAATACGGCCAGAATGATCCACTCTACCTTTACCTCTCATCTCTTTCGCCAGCTCAATTTCTCGAAGCATCTGCCTATGCGTTTTCTTCTACTCTGCCAACAATCCTTGAAAATTCAAAGAGGATAGATGAATTGATTAGCACCGGCGAAAGGCCATCGGTTTTGACAACAGGAGTAGATGAAGCTAAAAAAGGTGGAGGTGCCGCTCCAATAAAAATAGCGCCTCTTCAAAACCATGCAATCACCGAGCCTCCAGTAAGCTCAATAAAATTTGAGATGGATAACTCATCACTCCCACAAAATTTTGGTGCGGCTCTTCCACTGATTCAAAGTTATCTCAATGCTCAGCAACCGGTAGAGCCTCCAGCACTTCTTTATTTTCAAAAAGAGGACGGTGTACTCTACTCCATTGCCCAAATCAAGACAGCATTTTCAGAGAGATATTTCATTTTTGAGATAACACCAAAAGGGCAGTTAAACAACGCTGTGGAGATAGAGCCAACATCTCTTGTACTTTAGAGTTGATTAATTCATGAGACCGCCAGCAGTTGAAGGCCTGTTTTATCCTTCAGTGAAGGAAAAGCTCTTTGCAGCAATAAAGAGGTTGTTTTTAAATGTCCAGCCTCATAAGAGCCCTTGCCATGCAATAATATGCCCACATGCCGGATACATCTACTCAGGACATACAGCAGCCTTTTCTTATGCTGCGGCATCCAATCTAGTAGACGAAGATATCACGGCCATAATCATAGGCCCTAACCATACTGGAAGAGGAGAGCTTATTTCTATATCACAGGAAGATTGGCTCACTCCACTTGGAATTTCAAAATGTGACACTGAACTTGCAAACGATATCTTCTCCTTTTCCTATACTGCTTCACTTGATGAAATAGCTCATCTCACCGAGCACTCAATCGAAGTGCAGCTCCCTTTTCTCCAAAAATTAAATCCAAAAGCGAAGATAGTTTGCATCTCCATGATGGCTCAAAATTTGGAGGCAAGTCTTGACATTGGAAAAGCCATTTTTGAAGCCACCAAAAACCGCAATGTAATTGTTATTGCCTCAAGTGATTTTACGCATTACAAAAGCGCAGAACAGGCATCAGTCCTTGATGCTTCAGCTTTAGAAAAAATCCAGACGCTTGAAGTTGAAGGCTTTCAAAGAGAAGTCGAATCAAAAAATCTATCTATCTGTGGTTATGGTCCAATATCAGCAGCTATGCATTATTCCAAGCTTAAGGGAGCAAAGATGGCAGAGCTCCTAAGGTACTCAAATTCAGGAGAGGTCACAGGAGATTATTCAAACGTTGTTGCCTACGCAAGTCTTGCAATTAGAAAATAATTAAACCTCTGAACATAATAATCAAACAAAAATAATCAAACTTTAATGCATCTCTGTCTTTTTTGCTTTTTAATGTGAGCATTAATCCTCAATTATTCAAACAAACATTCAAACAAACGACCCACAGCTCAAAAAAAATACGTATCTACAAAGAAATATCCCAGAGCCATAGCGGGATTTTAAGATTATCTATACTCTTTTTATTTCCCTTTTATCTTTTCACAGCCAAAGTCCTTTTCGGCCGCTACTCCTTATTCTTTTAAATTCCATCTACCTAAACTCACCATATGATAAAATCAAAGATGCCTGTATCTGAGCGAATAGCCAAGAGGAAGGACCAACACATCCAAATATGCCTAACAGAAGACATAACCTATACAAAAAGCGCAGGATTTGAAGATATTGAATTCTTACACAACGCACTTCCTGAACTAAATTTTGAAAAAATAGACACCTCAATTACTTTTCTCGGAAAAAAGCTTTCATTTCCATTTTTTATAGATGCAATGACTGGCGGTTCCGAAAAAACAGGAGCAATAAATAAGCATCTTGCACAAGTAGCTGAGGAGCATAAAATAGCTTTTGCTCTCGGCTCCATACGTGCACTAATAGAAAACCCACATCTCAAAGAAACTTTCTATGTTCGCAAGCAAGCCCCAGAAGTCCCACTTATTGCAAATATAGGAGCAGCACAACTTACTCAAATCCCTTCAAAAAAGATAATCTCCACTGTTGAGTCATTGGAGGCAGACGCTATACAGATACACCTAAATCCTCTTCAGGAAGTTCTACAACCGGAAGGGGACAAAAATTTCGAAGGCATAGAAGAAGCTATCCGTTCATTTTGCTTAGATTCACCATTTCCAGTGATTGCAAAGGAGACGGGTTCGGGAATCTCTCGTGAAGTTGCTTTTAGATTAAAAAAATGTGGAGTAACAATGATAAATGTCTCTGGGGCCGGCGGAACATCTTGGGCAAAGGTTGAGTATAAGCGAGGAGCCGTTATCCCTGGATTTGGAGAGTGGGGAATACCAACAGCAGTTTCTACTCTTGCCTGTTCAAAAATACTACCGACGATCTCTTCGGGGGGAATAAGAAGTGGCGTTGACATTGCAAAAGCTCTTGCTTTGGGCGCAAAGTGCGCGTCGTCTGCGCTTCCAGTACTTCGCTCTAAAAATCCAACCTCACTTATAGGTCTATATCACTTGCAGTTGCAAACAGTGATGTTTCTTACAGGGTCAAAGACCATTAGCGATCTTTCCAAAACAAAACTCATTATTGGTGGAAGGACCGGCTATCTTGCAAGAACTCTTAATCTTTTGCGCTGATTCATATGTCTTTGTTGCACGAGATTATTCGAAAGCATGCCCTCAAAAATGCTTTTGAGTACGGAAAAACCGCCCCCAACCTAATTATTGGAAAAGTGATAAATGAATTTCCTGAGGCAAAGAGAAACATAAATTCCGTCATGGAACTTGCACAAGAAATATGCAGTCAAATAAACGCAATGGAAAAGGACGCCATAAAAGCTGAAATGTCCTCATACTCCTATCCTGAAAAAAAGGAAGAAAAAAAAGAAATTGAGCTTCCAGAAGCCATTGAAGGGAAAGTAGTCACAAGATTTCCTCCGGAACCTTCGGGGTACCTTCATATTGGACATGCAAAAGCCGCTTTCCTAGATTATCAGGCTGCAAGACGATACAACGGAAAGTTCCTTCTACGTTTTGATGATACTAATCCTGAAAAAGAATCCAAGGAATTTGTCGATGCGGCAATCTCTGATTTAAGTTGGCTTGGCATAATTCCAGACCAAATCATATTTGCTTCTGATATGATGGAGAAGTTTTACGAGTACGCCTGCAAAATAATTTCAGTGAATCGGGCGTATGTATGCACCTGCAAAAAAGAAGAGATAAAGCAGCGGCGATTTGAAAAAAAAGAGTGCCCATGCCGTAGCAGGACTGAAAACGAGAATCAAAACCTATTCTCAGAAATGGTTGCAGGAAACATAGCTGAAGGTTTTGCCTCAGTTAGATTCGTAGGAGACATGTCCTCGCAAAATACAGCAATGAGAGACCCAACTCTTCTTCGCATTGTAAGTTCTCCTCACTATAGACATGGAAAAAAATATTCTGTCTGGCCGTCTTATGACTTTGAAGTATGTATAGCCGATTCTCTTACAGGAGTTACTCACGCAATGAGGTCCAAGGAATACGAGCTTAGAGATGAACTTTATTTTGCAATTCTTGACGCATTAGGACTCCGCAAGCCACTGCTTGTTGAGTTTTCACGACTTAACATAACTGGCATGCCTCTTTCAAAGAGACTGATAACTCCATTAATAAATGAAGGGAAGGTTGAAGGGTATGATGACTTTCGTCTTCCAACACTAAGAGGCCTTGCAAGAAGAGGGATATTGCCTGAAGCTATAAAGTCATTTGTTCTCTCTTTTGGTCTTTCAAAAGTTGAAAGTTCTCCAACGATAGATTCCCTTCTTTCGGAAAACAAAAAACTTATAGACAAATCAGCACGCAGGCTTTTCTTTGTGAAAAATCCCGTCAAAGTTGAAGTAGAAAAGCAACCAAGACATGATTTTGCAGTTATCAGAAATCATCCAACTGAACCAATGGGTGAGCGCAAGATAAAGGTTGGCTCTTACTTTTATATATCTGATGCTGATGCAGAATTACTCTCTGTTGGCTCTCTCTTCCGCTTAAAAGGACTTTACAATTTAGAAGTAGCCATGATATCTAAATCTAAAAATACGCTTTATTGCAAATATGCAGGTTCAGAAGTTGTTGCTTGCCCCAAAATTCAGTGGGTTTCTGATGATTACCTGAAGTGCAAAATAAAAATCCCTCTTCCTTTGTTCACCCCCCAGGGAAGGTTCAATGAAGAGAATCTCAGAGTCGATGAAGGTTATTGCGAACCCGAATGCTCTAATCTATCGGTTGGCTCAATAATACAGTTTGAGCGATATGGTTTTGTTAGACTTGACAAGAAAACGCCAGAAGCTTTAGAGTTCATCTTTATCTCTACTTGAACCACCTTTTCATCCCTTTGCACATTCCTTGCATTGCCATCCTCCCTCGATTAAACCTTACAATTTTTTTAACCTATCTCGCTTTACAGAATAATCCCCCCTCCTTCTCACAATAAAAAATTTTTTAATCAAATCCATTATCTATAATAATGATATTATATTGTGCTATTGAAGTATGAGAGAATGATTTCTATGAATATAGAGCAATTGTTAATCATCTGCTTAATCATCTGCTCGATTATAATTCTTGTAGGCTGCCTTAGCAATCAAGCCCGACAAGAAACACTTTATCAGAACTCATCGCTAACTTCCATTTCTTCACCTTCCCCCAAGTTAAATTTTGAAATCCAAAACAAGACTCAGCCTCCTACAAAGAAAGATGATTTTGCTGGCAAATATACTCTATGGGACATTTATGCACATGATACGTCAGATAGCTGTTGGGTTTACGCTGGCGACAAAATATTTGACGTTACTTCATATTTCAATAAACATCCGGGGAATCCTTTCGAGATACTTTCTAAATGTGCAAGTAACGTAACAGAATCATTCTCAAACTTAACCGGACCAGGTGGCGTACCCCTTCTTCAATATTTAGAACTCTATCATTACAAGGGACAGCTTATTGAGGGAGACAAAAAATTACATCCAAACGAATGAGATTAAGGCATGCTCAAAACCTTTTCGTTTCCAATTCCGTGTCCCTTCTCCCAGAACGTAGTATCTAAAATAAGTCCTATATAAAAGTAGTCTTTAAACCCTTGTTGGTTAGATCCAAATGTGGTCAGATTCAAAAAGAGCTTAATTCTTAATTCTAAAACAGCTATACTACAAACAACAGTTCTAACGATAGCTTTTTATATTTCGGTTATACATATTACCCCCACTTTCTTACTCATTTTTATGTGAGGTAAGAATGACACTCACCGACATTGTGCGGTGAATCATTCCCTTTGTTAGCGAGGAATGGATTAGATGGGAAAGCGCAACAAACATCGAAAAGGCTCACTGGCATTCAAGCCAAGAAAAAGAGCAAAAAGTCAGCGGTGCCCATTTTCTGCATGGCCAGCCACAGTGGAAAAAAAGCTCCTTGGATTTGCTGGCTACAAAGCAGGTATGACACATATAACTTTCATAGATGATTCGGAATCACCTTCAAAGGAAACAGAGATATCTTACCCTGTAACAATAATCGAAACACCTCCACTAAAAGTTTACGGCATCCGCTTTTATGAGAACAAGCGCGTCATCCGTGATATACTCTGTCCTGATGAAAAGGTTCTTTCTCCTCTTGGAATCAAAAAACCAAAACACCATTCCCCTCCTTCTTCTTTTGACGATGTTTTTGCTCTCTGTTATGTCCAGTCTCGTCTTGCAGGCCTTCCCAAAAAATCGCCTGAGCCTATGGAAATTGCAATAGGTGGCAAGAATCCACAAGAAAAGTTGGAATATGCTCAATCAATATTAGGAAGAGATATCCTTGTCTCTGATATCCTAAAACCCGGTGACTACGTTGACACACTTTCAGTTACAAAAGGACATGGATGGCAAGGTGCTGTAAAAAGGCATGGCGTATCTCTTCAACACAGAAAGGCAACTGGAAGAAGAAGGCATGTAGGTACTCTTGGACCATGGCATCCTGCTTATGTGATGTATTCTGTTCCAATGGCTGGTCAACATGGATATCACCGTAGGACCCAACTAAACCTGCGGGTGATGAAGATAGGAGAAGGAAAAGAAATAACTCCATCAAGCGGATTTCGTAATTACGGAATTATAAAGACTAATTATATACTTCTGGGAGGTTCAGTTGCTGGACCACCGAAAAGATTAATACGAATCAGAAAAGCTATACGAAAAAATGAAGCAAAACCACCACGGCTAATCTCAGTTATGGTGAAGTAGATGAACGTTCCGCTCTATAATACCAATGGAGAAAAAGTAAGTGAGGTAGAACTTCCACCTATTTTCGGCGTTCCAGTGAAGTTTGAGCTTATAAAAAGGGCAGTTATTGCAGAACAAACTCAGAGATTACAGCCAAAATCTCCCTATAGGTTTGCAGGTATGGAAACCTCTGCCAAATATAGGGGAAGGAAAGATTCCTATGGCTCTCTTAAAAATAGGGGCCAGGCAATGCTCCCAAGAGAGGTCCTTCCAAAAGGCAGATGGGGAAAAGTTAGGCGGATTCCATCATCAGTAAAGGGAAGGCGAGCACATCCTCCAAAAGTAGAGAAAATAATTCACGAAAAGATAAACAAGAAAGAGAGAAGGGCAGCACTAATTTCAGCTCTTGCAGCGACTGCAAACCCTTCACTCGTACTAAAAAGAGGCCATAAAATAAACGATTCAACTCCACTTCCAATTGTTGTTGATGACAACTTTGAGGCACTTTCAAAGACAAAGGATGTCTTGAAGTTTTTGAGTAAACTCATACCACAGGATATCTTACGCTCAAAGGGAGGAAAGAAAAGAAAAACCGGCGTGAGGAAGAGGTCTTCAAAAGTCGTGCGCTATCCAAAAAGCGCGCTTATAGTAGCTTCGGAGAATTCAAAAGTTCTTTTGGCCGCAAGAAATCTGCCCGGAATTGATGTGTGTACTCCAAAGACACTCTCAGTTGAACTTCTTGCTCCAGGAACCTATCCGGGAAGACTTACAATCTTTACTCAAAACTCCTTGTCTGAGTTATCAAAATTGTGATTTCTATGCCAGCAATACTATACCCTATAGTGACAGAAAAAGCAATAGCCGCAATAGAGCTTGAAAACAAGCTCGTGTTTATTGTGGACCGCAACGCTTCAAAGAGAGAAATAAAAAAAGAAGTTGAGGAGAAATATGGAGTGAAAGTAAAAAAACTCAATATTCAAAATACACCAAAAGGAACAAAGAAAGCGTATGTGACTTTACAAAAAGGCTTTAAGGCAGATGACATTGCAGCAAAGTTAAAAATAGTATGAGGTTTGAGCGTGAGAGTTGAACGAGGATGGGAAAACTTTTAAAACAACAAAGAAGAGGGAAGGGTTCATTTGCCTATAAAGCCCCTTCGCATCGATACAAGGCTGATATAAAGTACAGAGACTACGATAATATTGAACGAGAATCCTCCATTTCCGGAGAAGTTATAGAATTTATAGATGATCCCGGACATCAAGCCGTGCTTATGCGCGTGAGACTTGAAAACTCAGAAGAACTAAACTTCATCGCGCCTGAAGGGATATGTATAGGTGATACTATCACTCTTGGTGCAAAAGGACAGCTTTCTTTGGGTAGCGTAAAACCTCTTTCATCAATCCCAGATGGATTTTACATCTATAACGTCGAACTCTCACCCGGTGACGGCGGCAAGATTACTCGAGCTCCAGGCTCATACTCAACTATTGTTTCACGCGAAGGAAATTACGTGCTGGTAAAGCTTCCTTCAAGAAAGCTTCTAAATCTTCCTGCCCAGTGCAGGGCTCAGATTGGGGTTGTTTGTGGCGGAGGGAGACTTGAAAAACCCCTTCTTAAAGCAGGAGCCAACTTTTACAAAAAACACGCCCAAAATAGACTCTGGCCAAAAGTTAGAGGAGTAAAACAAAATGCCTATACCCATCCGTTTGGCGGGAAGCAACACCATCCAGGAAAACCAACTCTCACTCCTCGGGGAGCGCCTCCCGGAAGGAAGGTTGGGCATCTTGGAGCAAAATCAGTCGGAAGAAAAAAAGCAAAAGAAAAAGACGAAGCTCAATGACATGCGTGGAGGTAGGAATATAATATGGTAAGACTCAAAACGTTTCGGGGAAAAACCCAAGAGGAACTTATCAATCTTCCGTTACAATCTGTACTTAACCTCCTTACTGCAAGGGCAAGAAGAGCTGTAAAAAGGGCTCTTTCTGGTGCAAATCCTAAATTCAGCGCTCTTATAAGAAAGGTGCGGAAAATAAAGCAGACAAATCCATCCAAAGCAATAAGGACGCACGTTCGCGAGGCAGTTATACTTCCAGAATGGATTGGTCTTACGTTTGCAGTGCATTCCGGCAAGGAATTCAAACCTGTACAGATTACGCTTGATAAGGTAGGATATCGACTTGGAGACTTCGTTCATACAACGGGAAGAGTTTTGCATTCGGGTCCAGGAATAGGGGCAACACGCGGTTCAAAGTTTATCCCGCTTAAATGAAGTGAGAATATGAAATACTGCCATAAAAAAGTAGAAGGCGAAAGATACGCATTTGCTCAGGGAGAAGGCCTGAACGTCTCCTTCAAAGACCTCTCTCAAGTCTGTAAAAACATTTCCGGTAAGACGGTTGAAGAGGCACTTCACTTTTTGGAGAGGGTAATGAGAGGATTGCAGCCAGTAAGATACTTCTCACATAACAAAAAGTTGGGTCATCGAAAGGAGCTTGGTGGAAAAAAAGGAAGGTATCCTATAAAAGCAGCACGTGTAGCTTACAAAATTCTCCAAAACGCACTTGCAAACGCAAATTATCTTCGCTTCTCTAATCCAATAATACACCACATCTGTGCAAATAAAGGTGAAATATATCCCCGCCTGCGTTCGAAGGGGAGAGCAGGTAGAAGCGATTACGAAACTGCAAATCTTCAAATAGTCCTTCGCGATTCAGGAGTGAAAGAGGAAAACAAAACCAATCTTTCAGAACAAAAAACAGAACAAAAAACGGAGGCAGAACAAAAAACAGAACAAAAAACGGAGGCACGAATTTAAATGGAAGCTGAGAAGAAATTTATAGAGGAAGCAATCAATAAATATCAAATCTCAAAGTTCTTGGAAAAAGAGCTTGATAAGGCAGGCTTCTCAAGATTAGAAATACGCCGCACCCCCTTAGTCACGCGCATAGCTGTTGAGGTCACAAACCCAGGTAGAGTGATAGGAAGAAAAGGAAAGACAATAAAGGACTTAACTGATACGCTTACACGAGATTTTAAGTTGGAAAATCCTCAGATTTCAGTTGTCGAGGTCAAAAATCCATCTCTTGAGCCGCGAATCATCGCAAAAAAGGCCTGCAGATATATAGAAATGGGCAAAAAAGTTCGTGCAATACTCCACTCTCTTCTCCGAGAGATAATGAATGCCGGTGCTCTTGGGGCAGAGATAGTTGCATCTGGAAAGATAGCTGCCAAAGGCGCAAGAGCAAAGTCTCTCCGAGTGGCAGCTGGCTATATCCCAAAAGCAGGAGAGCCCGTAAAGAGAGTTGATTGGGCTCATGTTACAGCTTATCCAAAATCAGGGGCAATAGGTGTCCTTGTAAGAATAGTGCAACCTGGTACTGAGTTCCCTGACAAGAAAGCAGACTCCAAAATAGAACTTCCAAAAGTCATCTCAGCCGCAGAGGACGTTGAAGCATCAGGTAGCGAGGAAGAGAGCGATGCAGAGAGAATAATTCGCTTAAAGCGGGAAGCTGCAAAGGAACAGGCAAAGCTATCAAAGAAAGAGGAGAAACATATTATTGATGAGGACAAAAAAACCAAAGAATAATCAAATAGCAAGAAGAGGAGAGAAAAATGGCAATATTAAAAGCAAAAGATGCTCGCCAAATGGACGATGCAACCCTTCTTTCGCGCCTTTCCCAAGTAGAAGAGGAGCTTTTAAGGGAACGAGGACAGGTAAAGGTTGGAGGAAGAAGTTCAAATCCAGGGAGAATAAAAGAACTTCGCAGAACAAGAGCGAGGATCATTACTATCCTTTATGAGCGTGCTAAACAGAGCCAGAAGTCAAAAAATAATTGAGAGGTGGTTAAAAAAATATGGCGCTGTGTCCCAAGTGTGGCTTGCCAACTGAAATATGTGCATGCAGTATCCTTGAAAAAGAAGAAGTTGCTCGCATTCGCATATACTCAACTAAAAAGAGATTCAAGAAACTTGTAACGATAATAGAAGGTTTAGAAAAAAGTAAGATGCACGAAGCTGCAAAAAAACTAAAAAAAAGCCTTGCATGTGGGGGAACAGAAAAAGAGGGCATGATAATTCTTCAGGGAAATCATGAAGAAAGGGCTGCAGAAATTTTAGAGCAGATGGGGTATCCAAAAGAAAGCATAAGAAAAGAAGGTTTCAAAGGGTAGTGGTGCACGAGATGATAACTCCAAAAAATATTTCAATGCATGAACTCATCGGTCTTCGGGTAGAGGCAGAAGGCAAAGCATTCGGTTATATCTCAGGAGTTGTTGTAGATGAGACAAAAAATACCTTTGTAATAAGCTCCCAGAAAGGTGAGAAGCGCATACCCAAACGTGGAGCGACATTCACATTTATTGTCGGCAGGAGAAAAATGACACTTGATGGACAAAAAATTGCTTTTCGGCCTCATGAAAGGCCAAAGAAGCTTTATGGAAAAATTTAAATCAGGAAAGCAGAGGTCAGGAAAATGGTATCAAAAAAGCCAATATCAATACGCGGTCATACCGTAGTGGGACAGGTGGTTTCAGACAAGATGAAGAAAACGGTCATTGTAAAGAGGAACCTCGTTAAGTATATCCCAAAATATATGCGTTATGTGCGCTCAACTTCACGAATTCCTGCCCATAACCCCGAGCATATAAATGCAAAACTGGGAGATATCGTAAGGATAGGTCAGTGTAGGAAAATTTCAAAAACAAAGGCTTGGGTAGTTATGGAAGTTCTATCAACAAAGCAACAGGGAAGAGTTGAAAAAAAACTTAGAGAATAGTGAGCTAATATGCGCGGTATTGCTTCAAAGGTAACGAAGGGCCTAACCATCTCTTCTATTGTTCAGTGCAACGACAATTCGGGAGCAAAGGTTGTGATGATCATTGGGGCAAAGGGCTACAAAGGAAAGTGGGCAATGTATCCTAAGGTTGGAATTGGCGACGTTGTGACGGTGGCAGTCAAAAAGGGGACTCCGGAAATGAAAAAAAAGGTTCTAAAAGCAGTGGTAGTTAGGCAGAAGATGCCATTTAGAAGGCCCAATGGAATGCGTGTGTTCTTTGAGGATAACGCAGTAGTTATAATAGATGATCAGGGACTTCCAGTAGGAACAGAAATAAAAGGGGCAATAGCTAGGGAAGTAGCTGAGCGGTTTCCAAAAGTTGCAGCAATTGCAGCTGCAGTTGTTTAGGTGTTGGGGCTGAGTTTTATGGGCAGCACACGAGCAAGAAAATCACGAAAAGCAATGTTGAATGCCCCACTACATAAAAAAAGGGCGCTTTTGCATGCAGGTTTGTCAGAAGATCTTGCAAAAAAACTTGGCACGCGCAGAAGAACAATCCCTGTTCGTAAGGGAGATACGATTAAAATTCTTTCAGGTTCCAGAGCAGATACAGTCGGCAAAGTCATCTCAGTAGATGTAAAAAATACTGCAGTCTATGTGGAAGGTATAACCAAAAAAAATTCTCGAGGGATTGAAAAACTAGTTCCGCTTCATCCTTCATCTCTCCAGATAATAGATGGGGATTTTTCAGGATGGAGAAAGAAGATAATTGAGCGATAAAGGTTGATAACTATGGGAATTAAGCACTATGTTAGAATTACCGCCCCTTCAAATATTCCTGTCAAGATGCGAAAAAGTGCAAAGTGGCTATGCGCACCAAGACCTGGACCTCACAAAAAAAGCCAGTCCGTTTCAGCTCTTGTTCTCCTTCGCGACTTTTTAGGAGTGGCATCTACTTCTAAAGAGGCAGAATTTCTCATTTCGCGCGGGCGGCTTGAAGTAGATGGAAAGAAGATATCGGATAAAAAATTTCCAATTGGATTGATGGATATCATTCACCTACCGCTTGAAGATAAATACTATATCGTCACAATAAAATCCGGAAAGCTATCAGTCCAACCGCTACCAGCCGAGCTTGCTTCCAAAAAATATTGCAAAATAGTAAAGAAATATACTATTAAAGGTGGACAATTGAAAGCGACAACACACGATGGAAGGTCAATAACAGCTGACAAAGATACAAAAGTTGGAGACACAGCAGTGTTAGAGATCCCATCTGGCAAAGTTGTTGCTCTTCTAAAAAGGAAAGAGGGTGCCCGTTGCCTTATTACTGCAGGAAAACATGCAGGCCTAGTAGGCAAAATGGGAAAAATAATCGAGAGAAAAGGCTCAATGGGCTCAGAAGCAGAAATATCTTATGGTAATGGGTCATTCATTACCGTTCTTGATTACGTTTTTATAATAGACGAAAATTATAGGGCTGAGTGAAGATGGACTCCAAAAACCCGATGCAAGAAGTGTGCATAGAAAAAGTTACGCTTAACATGGGAGTAGGCTCTAGCGGTGAGCCGCTTCAAAACGCAAAAATTCTTCTGGAGAGGTTATCAGGGAGGAAGGCCATATCTACAAAAGCTCGTACTAGGAATCCTACATTCAAAATAAAAAGAGGAGACGAAATAGGGGCAAAAGTTACATTAAGAGGCAAAGAAGCCTATGACTTTCTCAAAAAGGCATTCATAGCAAGAGGCAACAAACTGTCCTCACGATCAATAGACGGTTTTGGGAACTTTTCTTTTGGAATTCCTGAATATATCGAATTTCCGGGTGCAAAGTACGACCCAAAAATAGGAATACTTGGCTTTGAGGTAGCGGTAACAATGAAAAGGCGAGGAGGGGTTAGAATTGCAAGAAGAAAGCGTTGCCGTGCGAAGCTCCCAAAAAGACAGCATCCCTCCCCCCAGGAAACGACAAATTTCTTACGGCAGAGTTTTGGAGTAAGCATCGAATAATCCGGTGAGTAATATGAACGAAAAAAAATCCAGAAGACCAAAAGAATACAAACTCAAAGGCAAATATCTTCGCATGTGCCGCTTTTGCAAAACAGCTCGTGGTCTTATACGAAGCTATGGGTTAATGATATGTAGACGTTGCTTTAGAGAGGTAGCTGAGCAGATAGGCTTTCGCAAATATTAAGTTAAATTAAAGGTGATTATGTGGTAAATGATACTCTTGCAGATGCCCTCAATACTATAAAAATATCAGACAGAGTGGGACGGAAGGAATGTAGGGTCCTCCCCTCAAAGATGGTAAGGGAAACTCTCAAAATACTTCAGGCTCAACACTATATCGGAGACTTCGAGTTTGAAGACGCAGGGAGAAAAAGCCGCTTCTTGGTAAAACTTCTTGGAAGAATAAACGATTGTGGCGTCATAAAGCCACGCTTTGCTGTTAAAAAAACACAATGGAGCTTTTGGGAGCAGAGATATATTCCAGGAGAAGGTTTTGGGCTTCTTATAGTCTCAACCCCACAAGGACTGATGACAAATATAAGTGCAAAAGAAAAAAATATCGGAGGCAGGCTGATAGCTTACGTATATTAAAGTTTTTTATGTGGTTAAAATGGAAAGAGTGGTTATTAACATTCCTCAAGAAGTTTCTCCAAGCCTCAATGGAAATACACTTACACTAAGCGGGAAGGTAGGAAGCATCACTAAAACTTTTGATTTTAAGAATCTCAAGATAGTTCTCGATAAAGGCGCAATCACCGTAGAGTCAGAATCAAGCGCCTTTCTCAACTCTGCAATTGCGCATATAAAAAACATGATAAAGGGGGCGCAAGAAGGGTATTTCAAAAAGATGCGTGTAGTCTACTCTCACTTCCCAATTGCTCTAGAAACAAAAGGAGACACGCTCATAATAAAGAACTTCCTTGGAGAAAAAAAACCTCGGACATGTAAAATAATTGGCCAGACAAAGATAAGCATTTCCGGTAAGGAAGTTATAATCTCCGGGCCTTCAGTAGAGGATGTAGGACAAACGATTGCAAACATCCGCGCAGCGACAAAGATAAAGAACCGAGACTCCCGTATTTTTCAAGATGGCATCTACCCTGTTAAAGAGTGATTCTCATGAAAATTATGAAAAAGAGACAGCATCCAAGATTTAATGTTCCAAACTATGGAAGAAAAGAAAGGAAACGGATAAAATTACGTTGGAGAAAGCCACGAGGACAAGATAATAAAAAACGAAGAGGCTACAAAAATATGGGCGCGTCCCCCTCTATTGGATACAAGAACCCATCCTCAGTTCGCGGTCTTCATCCATGCGGAAAAAGGGAAGCTCTTGTTTTCAATCCAGCCGAACTTGATACCCTACAAAATGTGGCCGTAAGGATAGGCGCAGGGGTAGGAAAAAGAAAGAGAGAGCAGATAAGGCAAAAAGCAAAGGAAAAGGGGCTTGAGGTACTAAATTAATTTGATTTAACTTGATGGTGTTATTCATGACAATGAAAACCGCAAAAAGGATTGCCTCGGATATTCTTGGCGTTGGTATATCGTCTATTAGAATAAAGCCGGAATCCATAAAAAAAGTTTCAGAAGCATTAACCCGAGAGGATATTCGCTCATTGATAAAGGACGGCTCTATATACCGCCTCCCACGAAAGGGAGTTTGCAGAATAAGGGCAAAGAAAAAGCACACCCAAATAAAAAAAGGTAGAAGAAGAGGACTAGGTTCCCGAAAAGGTAAGCAGACAGCCAGAGAAATGAAGAAAAGGAAATGGATACTCCTTATTAGGGCAGAAAGAAAATATCTGCGCAATCTTCTGTTAAAGAAACAGATAACTAACAAGACTTATCGGAAAGTATATCTTATGGCAAAGGGGGGTTTCTTCTCTCGTGGCAGATCTCAAATTCTTCAATATTTGAAAGATAATTCATTGTTAACTAAGGTGTAATGATGTCAAAGGCAACAGGTCCAACCTATAGTCTCAAACCAAGGCGCAGGCGCGAGTGCAAGACTGACTTCTCTCGCAGGCTTGCTTTAATCAAAGCCGGGCTTCCGAGATTAGTTGTAAGAAAAACAAATAGGGCGGTTATAGTTCAGGTAGTTCAATCGGGAGAAAAAGGAGATTCTACCATAGCAAGCGTCCATTCATCCATCCTTTCTCGCTTTGGCTGGTATCCAAAGTGTAACTCTCCTACTGCCTATCTCTCCGGTCTCCTTTGCGCACGACAAGCCAAAAAGAAAGGAGTCGAATCATTTGTTGCAGATTTTGGGTTGCATACAGCTTCTAAAGGCTCAATCCTCTTTGCTGCCATAAAGGGAGCGATTGAGGGAGGCCTAACAACTAAATTTTCTAAGGGAATGATCAGGGAAGATGCACTTGACGGCTCGAAAATTTCTTCTTATGCAAAACTTCTCAAGGAGAAATCTCAGGAGGCCTTTGATAAAAAGTTTTCAGAATATATTAAAAGAAAGATAGACCCGCTTTCACTTCCAAAGATTTTTCTTGAAGTAAAGGAGAAGATACTATCCTCTTAATTGCGGTGATAAAATGGACGAAAAGAACGACGAAAAAGACGAGAAAACACAGATTCTTGAATCATGGGAACCGAAAACAGAGGTAGGTCGACTTGTAAAGGAGGGCAAAATAACTTCTATCGAGGAAATATATAAACTTGGCAAACCTGTATTAGAAACACAAGTCATAGAACTTCTTCTTTCGGATTTAAAAGAGGAGACCTTAGAAATAAAGAGCACACAACGTGTTACTGATTGCGGCCGTAAGGCTCAGTTTAGAACAGTTGTTCTGGTCGGTGACGGCAAGGGTCATTTGGGAATAGGCGCAGGCAAAAGTGAAGAAGTAAAACCAGCGATAGAATCTGCCATTAACGATGCAAAGCGAAACATTATCTGCGTACCATTTGGCTCAGGAAGTTGGGAAGATAGAGGTGAATACTACAATTCAATCCCAGTTCGATGTGTTGGCAAGTGCGGAAGCGTAAAGGTTGAGCTTCAACCAGCTCCCAGAGGTCTTGGTCAGGTCGGAAACCGAATAATCCGCACTATCCTCCAATATGCAGGCATAAAGGATGTTTGGTCAAGGGCCAGTGGCAATACTTCCAACGTTTATAACACAGCAATGGCAGTTTTATATGCTCTTGAAAGCCTAAACACGATGCGCGGTGCACGATGGCCTCAGTATCCCAATCCACGTCATAAAAGGGTGAAAATATGACACAAGATATGTTGGCAGTAATCAGAGTGCGAGCAGGAAGCCCCAATCCAAAAACAAAAAAAACTCTGGAATTACTAAAACTTACAAGAGTCAACCATTGCGTTCTTGTTCCGTCCACACCCTCATTACGCGGAATGATAGCCGTATGCAAAGACTACGTAGCATACGGCGCTCCAAGCCAGGATATAATAACAAGATTACATGAAAAGTATGGAAATAAAGAAACTCTCTTTCGTCTTCATCCTCCACGTGGCGGTTGGAAATCAATCAAAAAGCCATATCCGAGAGGGGCTCTTGGCTTTCATAAAGATATAAACAAAATTTTGAAAAAGATGTTATGAATCCAACTTTAAAGCAATAAATAGAAATACCGAGCGTGTGTTGTTTATGAGAAGGAAAAGAAAAAAATCTCGCAAATTGCTTGGCCAAAGAACTCATGGTAAAGGAAACACTAAGAATAGAAGAGGAAGCGGAAATAGGGGAGGCGTAGGTAGCGCTGGCTTTTTTGGTCACAAGTTTTCATACATGCTAAAATATCATCCAGAAGCGTTTTCAAGAAAGGGCTTTCAACCACCAAGAAAGACTTCTATCCCTACTATAAATCTTTTTGAAATAGAAAATCTAATAAAAAAAGGCAAGCTTTCAGCGCAGGATGGAAAGTATTCCTTCTATTTTGAGGGAAAAATTCTCGGTGAGGGAACGATATCCTATCCAGTCATTGTCAAAGCCCATGCAGCATCCAAGTCAGCAGAGGAAAAAATAAAGAAAGCCGGCGGAGAATTTCAAAAAAGCATATAAGAACAACCTTATAAAATAATCTACTCAAAGGTTGAACAAATGTCAAGCCTCGATTTTCTCAAACCAATTGTCTCAAAGCTTCCAGAAGTTCGCCCGCCACGCTATCCCCCGACAATAAAGGAAAGGTTTGCTTGGACAGGCATTGCACTAATAACTTTTTTTGTAATGTACAACATTTCTGCTGTTGGAGTACGTGCCGGGGCACCGGGTTTTGACTTTCTCCAAGTAGTAACGGCCTCCAGAGTAGGCTCATTGGTAACGACCGGAATAGGTCCAATCGTTCTTGCAAGCATTTTTCTCCAGCTTTTTGCGGGCGCAAAGATAATTAATATAGATTTAACCAATCCGGATCAGCGCGCCCTTTTTCACGGAACGCAGAAGCTTCTTGCAATAATACTTGCTTTTCTAGAAGCCGCAATCTTCGTTATCTTTGCTAGGCTATCGCTGACTCCCTTATTTCCCTTCCTGGGCGAAAGTATCATTATCAGCGGCGGGATAGAGAAGATTTATGCTCCGTATACTACTCTTCTTGTAATTCTACAGATAGCTCTCGGTTCAATAATACTCCTGTTTCTAGATGAGGTAGTTTCAAGATACGGATTTGGCTCAGGAATCTCACTCTTCATAGCTGCAGGCGTATCCTTTTCAATAATCTCAGGCATCATATTCTTATTCACTGGACCGGGAGGAGTTATAGAGGACCTTGCTGCAGGAGGAGCGAACGCCATAGCTGCCGTTCTCCTTGATCTTGTCCCTCTTTTCTTTACCCTCCTTATTTTTGCTGTTGTGATATATGCAGAAGGAATGAAGGTTGAAATTCCACTTGCTTTTGAAAGAGCAAAGGGTCTTGGTGGAAGGTTTCCAATAAAGTTTTTATATATCTCTAACATTCCCGTTATACTTGCCTCTGCTCTACTTCTTAATATCCAATTTTTTTCTCTTTCGCTCAAAGACGTTTCACTCATGGTTGGGGATTTTAATGTTGCTCACCTAATTGGTTATGTGGATTCATCTGGGAGACTTACTGATGGGTTGTTATACTTTCTTTCCCCAATTTATGTAAGCCATCAAATAGATGTTTTTACATTTCTCTCCTCTATGCTTGAAACATCAACTCCAATATTTGGGATCCCTCAAATCGTTCACGTGATAACTTATCTTGTATTTCTTATTACGCTTTGCATAATATTCGGATTATTTTGGGTTGAGACTACTAATATGGGTCCAAAAGAGGTGGCAGCCCAATTAGACAAATCAGGCTTACAAATCCCTGGATTTAGGCGCGATCCAAGAATAGTTGAAAAGGTGCTTGAACGTTATATTCCAACAATTACGATACTTGGAAGTGCATTCGTAGGGCTCCTTGCTGGTCTTGCTGACCTTACCGGAGCACTCGGAACTGGAACTGGAATTCTTCTTACAGTAGGTATCCTTTACAGGTTATATGAAGATTTACGCTCCAAACAAGTTTTTGAAACGAGTTCACTATTATCTATGCTTGCTAGAGAGTGATGTTATTAATGATAATTGTCATGGGACTTCCAGGAAGTGGAAAATCAACAGTCCTTTCTTACATAAAAAATGCTTCTTATAAGCGCATCAATTATGGTGACCTGATGCTTGACCTTGCAAAGAAAAAAATGAATATAACTTCTCGCGACGAACTGAGAAGATTGCCTTCAAAAAAACAAAAAGAACTTCAAGCATTGGCTGCGGATTACCTTTCAAAAGAAAAATCCCCAGTGCTTCTTGATACCCATTGCTCAATATCGACACCAAACGGCTACCTTCCTGGCCTGCCATTTTCAGTTCTCTCAAAACTTCGCGTTGATCATCTAGTACTTATACGAGCTCCACCGGAGCAGATAATAAAAAGAAGACAGAAAGACAATACCAGAAAAAGAGATCCTGATGAGAAGGAAAAGCTAGAGGAGCATGAAAAAATTAACATAGCCCTCTTGGCAGCTTATTCTGCGCTCTCAGGCGCGCCTGCAAAAATAATAAATAATCTTGATGGAGAAGCAGAAAAGGCGGCAAAGGAAATAGAATCTATCATGTAACGTGAGGTATCATGACCGAATTACAATCCCCGATCCTAATCATATTCCTATCTGCCTTTGCGTATTCCCTCCTTTCTACCTATATAACCCGAAAATTTGGAAACTACAAACGCATAAAAGAGATACAAGAGACATTCAGAGCAATTTCAAAAGAGATAAATGAAGCTTCAAAGTCATCTGATAAGAATCGGCTCGATGAGGCAATTGCCCGCCAAAATGCTGCGATGCCACTCCTCTGGGAATCTATGGTACTGCAAATAAAACCACTTATATTCCTGCTTCCGGTGCTCTTCATTATCCCCTCTCTGCTTAGAGATAATTTCCCTACTTTTTCCATAAAGCTCCCATTTGCTCTTCCAATCTTTATACAGAATTTAGAAAATTTTCCGAATTGGCGCGATACCTTTGGGCCTGTAGGGTGGTTTTGGCTTTCGGTAATTTTTAGCGCGCTTTTAGTCTCACTTGCCCTTAAGATATACGAAACACATATAAATAAAATCCAAGTTCCAAAGTAATAACTGTTGCGGTGCTTTAAAATGAACCTTCAAAAAAAGAAAAAAAGGAAATTTCATCTTGCACTATGTCCAATATCCAAAAATAGACTCTTTGGAGTGTCTTTTTCAAGGAGCGTTCCACATTCAAAAAGAAAACCAAATAGATTATTTGGAGGTCATCTCTCTTCAAAAGTAGTCGACAGAATAATACGCTTCTGCGCACGCATAAAAGCAGGAGAGATTTTTCCATCATCCGTCCCACTTCGATTAAGAAAATATGTTGAAAGGGTGAAGCTTTGATTATCACGATATCTGGGCTTGTAGGATGCGGAAAGACAACTGTCGGAAAGCTTGTTGCGCGAGCCCTAAAAATTCCTCTCCTATCTCCTACCTTTAAGGATCTTGCACAGAAAAAGGGTCTGTCTCTTATGAAATTCCAAAAATTGGCTGAAAGGGACGATAGCATAGATAAAGAGTTTGATGAAAAGCTGAAACGCGAAGTGAAAAAAATAGGTTCATGTGTAGTAGCAACATGGCTCTCACCCTGGATAATACAAGATGCAAACCTAAAAGTTTGGCTTGATGCCTCTGAAAAAGTTCGCGCAAAGAGAATTTCGAGACGTGACAACATAAATATCAAGCAAGCTCTTCTTCACATCCGAAAGAGAGACAAACAGAACATCTTAAGATACAAAAAAATCTATGGTATAAATATAACAAACCACGATGATTTTGATTTGATAGTAAGGAGCGATGAAATGAGCGCAAGAGAGGTAGCCCGTATAATCGTCAAAGCAGCACAGTTTCTAAAAAAAGGGGGTTGATCCTATGCCTGCAATCGAAGTTGGAAGGGAATGCATAATCACGCGGGGCAGAGAGTCAGGAAAAAGGTGCAAGATAATAAAACTCCTCAACCAAAACTTTGTGCAAATACACGTTGAAGGGTCAAAAAAAGAACGGCGCATTTCTATACGACACTTAGAGCCGCTTCCATAGCTTCCCCAAAGTGACTTACTATGGCTTCAATTCAAAAGTTCATTGATTTTTCCCTCTGCCTTATCGATAAGCCTCCTGGACCAAGTTCACACGAGGTGTCGGCATATGTAAAAAAAATACTCAATGCAAAAAAAACAGGCCATAGTGGGACTCTGGATCCGCAAGTATCAGGACTTCTTCTTATAGGAATAGGGCGTGGGACACGATTTCTTCACTATCTCTCCAGACTACCGAAAGAATACGTAGGAATAATGAAATTCCACAAAAAGCTTAGCGAAGAAAAAATACGCCTGCTTTTTTCAAGGTTTACAGGAGAAATCGTTCAGACTCCCCCCAAAGAAAGCGCAGTTCGAAGGATACCTCGGAAGAGAAAGGTTTATTATTTTGTTCCGCTTGAAATCATGAACCACCGAGTATTGTTTATGGTAAAGTGCGAAGCTGGTACCTATATCCGAACACTCTGTTCTGACATGGGTGCAACCTGTGGCGGTGCACACCTGTGTGAACTGCGCCGCCTTTCTATCGGAAATTTGCATGTAGATAATGCATACACTCTACAACAGCTATCCGATGCAGCCTGGCTTTGGAGGGAGAAAGAAGACGGCAACGAACTCAAAAAAATTCTTCGACCGCCTGAAAGCTTCCTTAATGAATTCAAAAAGATACATATAAAAGATACGGCTCTCCAAAATATAGCTTCTGGCGCCCCCTTATACGCGCTAGGGATAAAAGAAACTGATGAAGGAATAACAAAAGGAGAGACAGTTGCGCTTATGCATGGTGGACATCTTGTGGCAATGGCCCAAGCAGTTAGAACGTCAGAAGAAATAAGAAAATTAGGTCGAGGAATAGTGGCATATCCAAAGTTTGTAGTAATTAAATCCGGAGGTTGAGATTTCTGTGCATTAGCCGGGATCGCATAACCTGGTAGTGCGTACGCCTGGAGAAAGCATTACACTTCCTGCAAGCGTATGGCCTTTGCAGGCCTTATGGGTTCAAAAGGTGTTGGCTCTCTTTTTACAAGAAGCCGACAAACCTGTGATTCCCATTCCCGGCGTTATATATCTTATGTTCCATACAGAGGTGGTTTTTTGGCTGAATCTGAAGAACAAAGCAAAAAGGCAGAAGAAAAAGGTAAACCGTCGCCTCAAAAAACACAAACACAAAAAAAGAAAGAACCAACAACTATAGTAAGAATTGCAGGCAAAGACTTGCGGGGGGACCTTCCACTTCCACGCGCCATTTCCTCAATCCGTGGAATAGGACTTCAGCTAGCAGATATAATTTCAAATTCTCTTTCCCGTGAACTTTCAATTGACATCTCAAAACCTATTGGAGCTTTATCTGAGGAGCAGATAAAAACGATAGAAGAGAAGCTACAAGATTTGCCTAGCCTTAAAATACCTTCTTATCTTTATAATAGACAAAAAGATAGAGCATCTGGCAAGGATATGCACCTCATTGGAAATGAACTTGCATTTGCAACGAAACAGGATATAAACTATCAAATTGACCTTTATACTTGGGTTGGATACCGACACTTTTATGGACAGAAGGTGAGAGGACAGCGAACAAGAACAACAGGCAGAAGCGGTATGACTGTAGGTGTCATCCGCAAGTCAGCAATTGCTAAAGGAGCCGCAGCTCCTGAATCAAAGCAGACGCCCCAACCTTCACAGGCCCAGCCTTCTCCCTCAAAAAAAGAACAGGAACCAAAAGAAAAAAAGTAATTTAAACATTCAAAAAATGAGTTGAGGATTAAATGGGAGATCCAAGAAAATCAAGGAAAAAATATGAAACCCCAAGAAAGATTTGGGATTCCGTGCGCATCAGGGAAGAAAGAGCTCTTGCAAGAGAATACGCGCTTAAGAATGTAAGGGAGCTTTGGTCCTCAATATACAAGCTCAAGACGATTAGGAGAAATGCCCGCAAACTTATTGCAGCAGGAGAAAGAGGACAGAAGCAAGCAAAGGACGTAATACAAAGATTGGCTCGGCTTGGCTTTGTAAATGAAAACGCAACACTCCCTGATGTCCTCACCATTTCCATAAGAGATATCCTCGATCGCAGGTTGCAATCTTTAGTTTTCAAAAAAGGCCTTGCGAATTCCTACAAGCAAGCCCGTCAACTTATTACACACGGGTTTATAGCGGTTGATGGAAAGCGGGTTTCTTCTCCTTCCTACCTCGTACCGAAAGCCAGCGAGCCCCATATAACTTATTTCAAAAAAATAGATTTAAGTGGTAGCGCAATCAAAGATAAGAATGATAATAAAGAGAACCAATAACATAAATACAATTAAACGCAGGTGATTGTTTGTCAGATGACAAAAAAGAATCAAAAGACATCCCCTCCCAATTAGCTCCTTCCAGCCAGCCTTCCTTGTCTAACTCACAACCTCAAGCACCAGAGCCTTTGGCTGTTCCGTCTCAGACTAAATCAGACCCTACTTTAGAACCTACTCGCGAGCGAGAGGAGCCAACAAAAAAGCGAGAGCTTCATTGGGGCGTTGCTCATGTGTACTCTTCAAAGAATAACACCCTAATAACGGTTACAGATATATCAGGAGCTGAGACAATAGCGAAGGCAAGTGGTGGAATGGTTGTCAAAGCTGCACGAGAAGAAGGAAAACCATATGCAGCAATGCAAGCAACAGCCAAAGTAATAAACGAATGCAGGAACAGGGGAATAAACGCTCTACATATTCGTATACGCGCCCCAGGAGGTCATGGTCCAAAGACTCCTGGCGCAGGAGCTCAAGCAGTTGTTCGCTCAATAGCAAGAATGGGAATAAAAATAGGAAAAATAGAAGATGTTACTCCTGTTCCTTCTGATACCACAAAGAGGCCATGGGGAAGAAGAGGAAGAAGAGTATAAGCGGTGTGGTGGTTTGAGATGAAGGTTAAAGTCGTTTATGAAGATAACGAGAGAATAGAGCTTAAGCTTGAGGACACCAAAACATATTTTGCAAATGCTCTTCGGCGCCTTTCAATGACAGCAGTGCCAGTAATGGCAATTGATACTATAACTGTTTATGAAAATACCTCGTCATCATTTGACGAGTACATCTCACACCGACTTGGCTTGATTCCCCTAAAAACTCCTTCCAGCTATCCAAAAAATTCTTCATGTACTCTCATATTGCATAAAGAAGGTCCCTGTACGGTCTACTCCTCTGATTTAAAAAGCAAGGACCAAAGCGTAAAGCCGTCATTTCCAAACATACCCATAATAAAACTTCTCGAACATCAATCAATAAGGATAGAAGCACACGCTGTTTTTGGAACAGGCTCAAAGCATGCAAAATTTCAGCCATGTCTTGCTTCGTATGAAAAGAATACTGAAAACTCGTTTTCATTCTTTGTTGAGTCGTTTCATCAGTTGCCACCAAGGAAGATACTGTTACAAGCAGCTGAATTGCTTGAAGAAAAAGCAGAGGAATTTGAAAAGCACTTATCAAAAATGAAATAAAGTTTATTTAAATGAGATGAAAATATATTAATATCCGCACCTTATATTATCTGTGCGGATGGAGGTATAAAAAATATGCGGAGATGGCAGAGCCTGGTCAAATGCGCAGGACTGAGGCTCCTGTGACTTTAGTGTCTGCGGGGGTTCAATCCAAGACAGTTCCATTTTATTTCATTTTCGGCATGCTGACTAAAAATAAACCCACGTCCTCCCTTTCACAGCCTCTTGGAATTCTATCGTCCGGATTACATACGGGGAACTTTCTTGGGCTACACATCCTCCTCTCCGCATCTTTATTTTAGGGTGTATATATGCTTAGAGAGAAACTCACGATTGATGCAAAAAACACTATACTTGGAAGATTAGCTTCTAAGGTTGCCAAGTATCTTCTCCTAGGAAGAGAAGTTTTTATAGTGAATGCAGAACAGGCCTTGATTTCAGGGAGTCTCCAAAAGGCAAAGGAAAAATATCTCAAAAGGTTGACTCAAAAGCACAAGGCCGACCCATCGCGCTCTCCCAAATGGCCCAAAGAAGCCCACAGACTACTAAAAAGAATAATACGCGGTATGCTCCCAAAAAAGACATCGAGAGGGAAGAGCGCATTGAAACGCCTAAAGGTTTTTATGGGCATTCCAAAAGAGCTTGAAAATGAAAAATTTCTGACTTTCTCTGAGTTCCTAGGCTTATCAAAGAGGAAGACCTTTTCCCTACTTGACCTTTGCAGGGAAATAGGATACAAAAAATAGGTGAAGCGAATGAAGAACGTCTCAGGTAAGAAAAAACGACTATCAAAAAAGAAAATGATTGCGATAGTCACACGCGGAAAGAGAAAAGAGAGTATTGCTAGGGCATCCATAAAAAACGGAAAAGGCTTGGTTAGCATCAATGGCATTCCCATCAATGCTTATTCAACGCCACTTGCTAGGTCTATAATAACTGAGCCGCTCTCTGCGTTTCCTCAACTATCCCAAAAAGTTGACATAAAAGTCCGAGTTACTGGGGGTGGGGTAATAGGACAGGCTCAAGCCTGCAGGACAGCAATAGCCAGAGCTCTTTTAAAACATTCAGGGGAAGACCAAACTATTAAAGCGCAAATGCAGCAGATAGATCGCTTTCTCCTATTGGAAGACTCTCGGAGAGTTGAACCCAAGAAATACAAGGGTCCAAAAGCACGTGCAAGGTTTCAAAAATCTTATAGATAAGGTGATATATTATGTACTTTCCAATAAGATGTTTTACTTGTGGTCAACTAATAGCTCATAAATACGAACCTTACCAAAAAAAACTTTCAGAAGGAAAGAGCCCTGCAAGCACACTTGATGAACTAAACATAAAGAGATATTGTTGCCGCAGGATGTTTCTTTCTCACGTGGAGGTAGCTGATAAAATAATAAAATATGAGAAATTATAAGAATAATAGGGGCCATGGGGTAACCTGGCTATCCTTCCGGCTAACTACTGCTTTCTTTCCCGAGAAGGCTGCTGTCCGGAATGGGGTGCCGGCGATCCGAGGGAACTCTCCGTTGCTTTTAACTTTGGCAAGCGGCAGAGTCCGGAAATTCAAATCTCGGTGGCCCCAAACTTCTGAGGTCGTGTGGAATGGATAGTCTTCTGGTAAAGCAAGAGAAATATCTTGAAAGTGGGATTCATATAGGCACAAAATTAAAAGTGGTCGATATGGAGCCCTACATATACCGAAAAAGAAGTGACGGATTATACGTGCTGGACCTTAGAAAAATTGACGAATGCCTTCGCGCGGCTGCAGCCGAAATAGGAAAGTACTCATCACAAGATATCCTCGTAGTAGCTTCTCGTACGTATGCAGGTAATGCAGCTGCAAAATTCTCAAAAATAATTGGCTGCAAAGCCATACTAGGTCGCTTTATACCCGGAACATTTACTAACGTTTCAAGATCATATTTCCTAGAGCCAAAATTTGTCCTTGTCTGCGACCCAAAAGCAGAGCGCCAGGCAATAGTTGAAGCTGCACGCATGAATATCCCCGTTGCTGCTTTGTGCGATACTGATAATCCAACAACAGGAGTCACTTTTATTGTACCGTGCAACAATAAAGGTCGCCGTTCCCTCGCCCTAATCTTCTATATATTAGCGCGTGAGTATTTTATGGCTCAGAAGCGCATTTCAAGCTATGATGAATTCTCCCTTCAGCCAGAGGATTTCGAGTCAGATGATGCTTATCAAGAAACAAAGGAAGAGACAAAAAAGAGCGATGTACTCTCCGAGCCTCAAGCCCAAGATGGACAAGATGCGGCTGTTAGTGAAACCACGGCTCCTAAGAAACAATCCAAAAAAAAGTCACTTGAAAAACAAAAACCCTTACCCCCTCCAGTGCCACAAGAAGAGGTAACCAATTAATCCGCCTGGGTGCGTGCGGATTGCAGAAAATCGACCGTTGAGGACCTCCAGTGCCACAAGAAGAGGTAACCAATTAATCCGCCTGGGTGCGTGCGGATTGCAGAAAATCGACCGTTGAGGACCTCCAGTGCCACAAGAAGAGGCAGCCAATTAATCCGCTCTGCAAGTTTCTAATCTCTTCGGTATTAGGACTATTAGGAAGAAAACCAAGCAGGGGGGTTGGACGGCCAATTAATCTGCTTGTCTCTTTATTTACCTCTCGTCCCTTAAAATATCTTTTTTTGGGCTACTTCTTCTCTTCTCTCACTTTACCCCCTCTCATTTTCCCCTTTCTTTCATACGTTAAGTCCTTAGATAAATACTGATAAAACTCTAATCAAATGCAGATCTGCACATTTTTTGTGCATCCTCTCTTTCAATTAAGTCGCATATTGACTTATCCTTCTGTGAGACTGCTGCAGAAGTATAACACTTGTTTTTCCACTCCTCAACTAAAACACCCTTGCACCCTTCTACATTAATCTTTTTTTCACTATGACCAAAGGCTACGGCAGAAAAGCACGAGCTTCGCCCATAAGCCGTCCTTATATTATTGCAATGAGACATATAACCATGCTCAATAGCAACTCCTCTATAACATGAATCTTTCTTCGTCTCTGAAAAAATGTTTTCGCATATATGCGCCTGTCCTGAAATTTTTGCATAGTTCAAGTAGCAATCGTCAGCAAGAATGGTTGTGTCTGACTTTGAACAAAGAGAAGCGTCCTTTAATGCAGTTGAAAGAGCTCTATAGCACTCATTTCTATATACGGATTTTTCGCTAGCAAAGCTACACCAATAAGAATTATTCGTATAGGTTGCAACAGTTAGATAGCACAAATCTGCGATCGATTTTTGGCTTGCATTTTGGCACTCATCACCTTGCTTATCACTCACAATTCCAATGCACCCAAGCTTTCTTGATTCATTTTTAATATTATAACAAGCATCAGAAAGCCTAAATTCTAGCGCATAATCAAAAAGACAGTCGTCATCCTCACATCGTTTATAGTCTTTTGTCTCCCATGCAAAACATCTATCTCTTTCGGCTTCACTAACCTCATCACTTAGGCAAGGAGGCACAAGCAAATTGATACAGTTTTGTCTTTTTTTATCATCTTTTATCTCATTGCACACGGTATCGTTCTTTATTTTTAGTGCATGAAACTCTATGCAGGAATCCCTCGTTTCAACGTTTATTATATGCCGGCACGCCGCAAGGCTCAAATTTGCAAACGGATAGAAACATCTTTGCTGTTCATTTTCCCCATATATGAATTGACATATGGTTTCGTTTGAGGTGTTTTTTGCAAGCGACAAGAAGCACAAATCTCTGCTTTTAGTAATCGGTATATCCATACAGGGTGCCGATTCTTTTTTTTGTGGCAGAGAAGGCACAACTTTGATTGGTTGAGAAGGCTTTTCCTCAACTTCCTCCTCCCCAACAATTATTTTTGGTAATTGCTTCTCCTTAAGTTTTATGCATCCAAAAAACATAACAGATAACAAAATAAACGCTATAATAACGAATCGTTTTTGATACATACCTACCTCAACTCTTTATCCATTAAAAACCCCTTATCCATTAAAAAACCTTCATATTATCTTCAATTTCCTCCCCACATCTTCAAATGCAGAGATGGCTTTTTCCAAATCCTCTGCAGTCAAACCCGCATTCATTATTGTCCTTATCCTTGCTCTATCCGGTGCCACCATCGGATATACTATGGGTAGCGCAAAAATTCCTGCTTCAAACAACATTTCAGACATAACCTTCGCCTTCTGGCTTTCTCCGACGATCACCGGTGTGATTGGGGTTTGGCTTTCTCCGATATCAAACCCAAGCCCTTTGAGCGCCTTTTTAAATTTCCTAGTGTTTCTCCAAAGCCTTTTTAAGTGCCTCGGCTCACTTTCCAAAACATCGAGTGCGGCAATACTTGCTGCAACTACGGCTGGTGGATGAGAACCCGAGAGAAGCCAAGTCCGTGATTTGTTATAAGCAAAGTTTATCAAATCCCTGCTACCGGCTATATAGCCCCCTACTACTCCAAAAGCCTTTGAGAAAGTCCCCATCTCTACATCCACTCTCCCTTCCAGTTTATAATGAGATACTATCCCTCGCCCAGACTCACCGAGAACTCCATCCCCATGAGCATCATCTACATAGGTCATAGCTCCATATTTTTCCGCGAGCTCTACTATCCTATCCATCTTTGCGATATCTCCATCCATCGAAAAGACACCATCTGTAACTATTAGCTTTCTGCGTGCATTTTCTTTTTCCTTAAGCAATCTCTCCAAGTCTTCCATATCCGAGTGCTTATATACGGCTCTTTCAGCTTTTGATAGCCGGACACCATCAATTATGCTTCCATGGTTTAGCTGGTCACTAATAATTACGTCCCCTTCCCCCACAAGCTGTGGAATAAGTCCAGCATTAACAGCAAATCCAGTCTGGAAGCACAAAGCAGCTTCGCATCGCTTGAATCTTGCTATCCTCTCTTCCAGCTGAAAGTGAAGGTCCATACTTCCTGCAATAGCCCGAACAGAGCCAGAGCCAACTCCATATTTCCTTATTGCCGCAATAGCAGCTCTTTTCAGTTTTGGATGATTGCTCAGATTGAGGTAATTATTTGAACAAAGCATAATTACTTCCTTTCCATCGACAATGCAATGGGGAGTCGATGGCCCCTGCAATACACGGAGTTTCCAATCCAGATTTTTTGAGACCAGTTCTTCATACTCTACCTTAAGAAAGTCCGTAGGCTTTACCATCAAAAACACCCTCTTTTTTTTCTCCATATACCATAAAAATACTATACTTCGTCAATATGCTATGAGATTGTTTTATAACCTTCCTGATGCTTGAAATTAAGGGGGTAGACTATGAAGCGCATTTTAGTGATTGGAGCAACCGGTCAAATAGGTTCTGAATTAGTACCGGCTCTCCGTGCAAAATACGGAGGAGAGAATGTAATTGCTGTTGGTTCAAAAACACCACCTTCAGACGAACTCAAAAACTCAGGTCCGTTTGAGTTTGCTGATGCATCAAAAAAAGAGGCAATTGAAAACCTTGTAAAAAAATACGAAATAGATACAATTTATCATTTGGCTTCTCTTCTTTCAGCGACAGGAGAAAAGAACCCAGACGCAGCTTGGAATCTCAATATGGACAGTCTAAAGCATGTGCTTGATGTTGCTCGAGATAAAAAACTTGAGCAAGTTTTTTGGCCTTCGTCTATAGCGGCTTTCGGACCAACTACTCCTCGCGAGAATACACCACAAAAAACAATTCTTGAGCCATCTACAATGTACGGAATAACAAAAGTTTCCGGTGAGCTTCTAATGAACTATTATTCTCACAAATTTGGCGTTGATGCACGTAGCCTTCGCTATCCCGGCCTCATTTCATGGAAGACTCCACCAGGGGGTGGAACAACGGATTATGCAGTTGCGATATTCTATGAGGCTATACGACAAAAAAGATACACCTGCTACCTAAAACCAGATACCTACCTGCCTATGATGTATATGCCAGATGCAATCAGAGGCACGATAGAGTTAATGGAGGCTCCATCATATCGTATATCCAATCGCTTTTCCTATAATTTCTCAGCAATAAGCTTCTCACCTGCCGAGCTAGTTTCTGAAATAAAGAAGCATATAATCGATTTTGAATGCACCTACTCCCCAGATTTTCGCCAACAAATTGCAGATTCTTGGCCAAAGTCAATTGATGATTCACTTGCAAGGCATGATTGGGGCTGGAAACACGAATATAACTTAGCAAAAATGACACAGGACATGCTCACAAATCTCCGAAAGGTCCTACACTAATTGTCTAGCCAAACCTCTATAATAGGCTAACCTGCTCTGCACACACTCTTTTAAGTCCCCTTTCTCTTGCATATCTTATTAATTCGATGTATTCTCTTAAACTGACTCTCGTTGAAAGCTCCTGATATTCCTGCGCCTTATAAGTCGGAAAGTACTGCGCCATTATGTTCAGGTAAGTGTCAGGAGGGAGATTTTCAGCAATAAAGTCAATAACTTCCTTTGATCCGGCAAGCCCATTGGGAAGAACAAGATGTCTTATTATAAGTCCTCGGGTTGCTATGCCTCTCTTATCCGTCTTCAATACACCTACCTGTCTGTTCATCTCAATAAGGTTTTTTTTGCAAATATTCCAATAATTTGAAGCAGCGGAGTACCTAATGGCGTTTTCATCTAAAGAATACTTTGCATCTGGCATATAAATATCAAAAATCCCTTCAAGCTTCCTGATAATTTCTGGGTCATCATATCCTCCGGAGTTGTATACAAGGGGAAGTCTCAGACCTTTCTTTCTTGCTATAACCAGGGCTTCAAGAATCTGGGGGATGACGTGAGTAGGCGTGACTAGGTTTATATTGTGTGCTCCTTGGCTCTGTAGCCAAAGCATCCCATCCGCAATCTCATTTGCACTCATCTCTTTTCCATTTCCCAGCTGGGAAATATCGTAATTTTGGCAGAAAACACAGCGCAAGTTACAAAATGAAAAGAACACTGTTCCGCTGCCTCTAATTCCAACAAGCTCTTTTTCCTCTCCAAAATGCCTCTGAAATCCACAAACAACCGCCAGCCTTCCGGTCTTGCAAAAACCACGTTTGTCCTCTAACCTGTTGACTTTGCACTTTCTTGGACATAAAATGCACCTTTCTAATATTCCTACAAATTCGTCTCTTAGCTCCGTCAACTTCTCTTGACTCATACGAAGGTATGAGGAAACCACTTCAAACATCAACTCCCGAATCAAGCTACTTATTAGCCCCGATCGGATTCGAACCGATGTTCCCAGGTCCAAAGCCTGGTGTCCTTGGCCGCTAGACGACGGGGCTGCATGTGCGGGGAGCAGGATATGTGCGGGGAGCAGGATTTTTACACGAGGGTCCAAGCCGCATTAGAAAACTTGGGAAGGACCAAAATTTTAATAAATCTTCATATCTCATTCAGCGTGTTTTGAACCTGCGCAGACACTAAAGTCACAGGGTCCTAAGCCCTGCGCATTTGACCAAGCTCTGCCATCCCCGCATTCATTTGTCTGCAAAGTCTTTTTTGCAAAATGAAGATATAAACCTTAGTCTAAAACTATCAGATATAAACCTTAGTCTAAAACTATCCCAGTTTCATTTATTCCAAACTCAGCCAGCCGTCCAAATAAGCATAAAACAAAGACGTAAGAAAAGAAAGAAGAAGAGGTTTATTTCTTTGCTCTTATCTCCTTTCTCTTGGGTCGCAGAGCCTTATATCCGCATTTTCGACAATACTTTGCTCCCCGCTTATTTCGAGCCTTACATTTTCTACATATGAAAATATCTGAAATTAGACTATCAGCCTCTGGAAATTTGCCCATATCTTAAAACACCACCAAAAAGTCAAAGTCTTTTGTTTGATGCACCTTTAAATTTCTTTGCTAAAAGTTGACATAATAACTATTTATAGTTTTTTTAGATACTAAAGTATCTTAAGCCTCAGTAGCTCAGTGGTAGAGCGGCTGCCTTGTAAGCAGTAGGTCGGGAGTTCAACAAGACCCAAACACATAAAAAAGAGGTTCTCTGAAAATCTCCCCTGAGGCTTTAAATCAATTTACCAACAGAGGTGCAAAAAATGGAATCAAAAGAATCAATCTCTCTCATGGCGCGTTGCAGAGGATGGGAAGTAATAAAAAAGGCAAGTATAGATAGTGCAACAACCCCTCAAGAAATAGCTTTTACTCTTTCTGGAATGCAGGAAAGCCTGGACAGAAAAGCCTACGACTTTCTTGGAATAAATACAAATCTGATAGACCAATACTCCCAATCGCTTGCTAAGGGAAAGAAGAAGAGCTTGAAAGGACTTGGCGAAGTTCTCTCAACTCTTGAGCCATCTGAAATATCCTTTCAGCTCAAAGCGGCCTGTCCCGAAGAGAAGCTTCTCGATGTTGCCAAGACATATTTTATCCGCTCTCTTGTAAAGGCATTCGGATTTGATACTCTTCCAAACAGGGAATTATTATCAAAAATTTATCCAGAATTAAAAATACCAAAACCCCGCGGAAATTTTTCAGGGAAAAAAGCCCCCAAAAATATCCAAAATACCTCTAAGGCAGATTTTTAAGCTAATGCCCCCATCTTCTATGCAAGGCGACCAAGGATGAGAGCACTTGTACAAAAACATTGGCATAACATAGTCCTAATCTCATTAATTGGCATATGCTCCATAGCTATTGCACATCTCTTGTTACATCTCTCCCACGAACAAATGATAATTCTTGAGCTTTTCGATATCGTCTTTCTTTTTATACTTGCAGTTGACGTCTACTACCGTTTCAAGGCGTCCCATGACAGGATAAAATTCTTAAGGAAAAATTGGATAGAAATCATAGTGCTTCTGCCAATAGGCGCGTTTTCTGAGTTATTCAGACTAGGGGAGCTACTAAGATTTGGTGAGCTTATAGAATTCGTTCGTGTGTTCAAATTCGCTCAACTATCCGTACATGCGCGAGAGCTTGCCTCGTTCCTTCCATTGTCGTTTTTTAGCATAACACTCAGCCCCAAAGTCAACAAAAACATCAATAAAAAAAAGAAAAAGTCCCACTATTCAAAGACCAACATACAAAAAGTAAAGAGTCTCGCTAGGCAGTCCAAAAACAGAAAAAGAAAAGGAACCGCGCGGGATCTACCCCAACTCAAAAGTAGCCACATAAAAAGAACAAATATTTCAACTTATGCCTCCTGGCCATTTTTAAATTTTAACCCATAGTCACAATGAGCCTTTTTTGTCATATTTCGGGTTGTTTGAGACTTTGTTTTAATAAGCCCAAGCCAAGCCAGCCAATCCCAACAGTTTCTTTCTAGTTTAATATCAATTTCTGCTCTTTGATGGTAGGTAGAACTAACTATATCTACTCCATCTAGCTTCTTGCATAATTTAAGAAAATCGTTTATCCTCCACAATCAACCAAGCATAATTACACCTTCCTGCGATCCATGGCAGAGAGCAAATCTTTATAAATAGAAACAACCAAATACCCCTGTTTTATTTGATTTATATTTCGACGACGTATTATGTTCATCTGGAGGTGCGTTAAACATGGCAGAAAAAGAACACCTAAATTTGATTTTCATAGGTCACGTTGACCATGGAAAATCAACTACCGTCGGGAGAATCCTTTATGATACCGGCGCATTATCTGAGCAAGAACTTCGCAAGCTAAAAGAAGAGGCTGAAAAACTAGGGAAGGCTACATTTGAGTTTGCCTTTACTATGGATACTTTAAAAGAAGAGAGAGAACGAGGAGTCACAATTGACCTTTCACACAAGGAGTTTCAGACTCAAAAGTATTACTTCACTATAATTGACGCTCCCGGCCACCGTGACTTTGTAAAAAACATGATTACGGGTGCCTCTCAAGCTGACGCCGCAGTTTTAGTAGTCTCAGCAAAAGAAGGCATGCAGCCACAGACCAAAGAGCACGCTTTCCTTGCAAAGGTTCTTGGAATAGGCCAACTAATAGTAGCCGTCAACAAAATGGATGTAATAAACTATGACAGAGTCAAGTTTGAC